>NZ_LZLU01000120.1:0-6924 GCF_001673415.1 Mycobacterium sp. 1165196.3
CCTTGGCCGTGCCGGCCCCGGGGAAGCGCGCCAGCACCTCCGGCACGTCGGCGGCGGCCACGGCCGGCACGGTCGCGTTGATCGGCACGCGCTCGCGGCGGGTGGGCGGCGGCCTTCGGTAGGCGGCTTCGATACCCGCGGCCAGCCAGTGCGCGGCCTCGCGCGGCTCGTATTCGACGAAGGCCCCGAATTCGCCCCACCCGGCCGGGCCGTCGATCAGCGCGACCTCGCGGGTCATGATGCCCCGGAACCGCACCCGCATCGGAAGCGCCACCACATGCAGGCGGTCGAGCAGATCCTCCAGCGTCGACGTCACGCGCTGTAGACCCGGCGGCCCGCCAGATATGTCGCCCGCACCTCGAGGTCGGCGATCCGCTCGGGCGCGACGGCGCGCGGATCGGCCGAGAGCACCACCAGGTCGGCGTACTTGCCGACCTCCAGCGAGCCGATCACGTCGTCGGAGAACAGCTGCCAGGCCGCGTCGATGGTCTGCGCGCGGATCGCCTGCTCGACCGTCAGGCGTTCCTCGGGCCCGAGCACGCGGCCGCTCGGCGCCGTGCGGGTCACCGCGACGCTGATGTTGCGCAGCGGCTCCTCGGGCGTGACGGGCGGATCGTTGTGCAACGAGATGCGCATCCCGGTGGCGACCGCGGATCCCGCGGGCATCCAACGACTTCCACGCTCCTCGCCGAACAGGCCGTCGACGATCACGTCGCCCCAGTAGTGGATCTGGTCGACGAAGATGCTGCAGGTGACGCCGAGGTCGTGGGCGCGCTGCAGCTGCTCGGGCCGGATGGCGCCGACGTGCTCGAGGCGCAGCCGGTGGTCGTCGCGCGGGTGGCGTTTCAGGGCCTCCTCGTAGACGTCGAGGATGGTGTCCACACCGGCGTCGCCCTGCACGTGGCAGGCCATCGGCCAGCCGAGCGGGAAGTAGGAGCCGACGATCTCGTGCAGCTGCTCTTTGGTGTAGTTGGCGCAGCCGCACGACCCCGGCACGACGCCAATGATCCGGGTGGCTTCGGTGTCCAGGTAGGGAAAGGACAGGTCGATGTTGCCGATCCAGGGCGAGCCGTCCACCCAGATCTTGATGCCGACCTGGCGGGCCATGTCGTCGCCCTGCCCGGGGGTGGCGGCCGTCGACATCTGTGGGTTGGAGATCTCGTAGGTGCGCAGCCGCACCGTCAGCCGCTCGCGCAGCTGGTCGAGCACCGGGCGAAAGTTCGGGTCGAACGCCATCTCCGAACAGGTGGTCAGGCCGGCGCGGTTGAGCCGGGCGCACTCGGCGAGCAGCATCCGCGGATAGTCGGCGAAGTCGATGGCCCCGCCCAGCAGCGGGAACACCGCGCCGGTTTCTTCGGCGGTGCCGTCGAGCTCGCCGTCGGCGTCGCGGCCGTATTTCGCGCCCTTGGGGTCGGGGGTGTCGCGGGTCAGCCCGTGCAGCTTGGCGGCATGCGAGTTGAAAAAGGCCTTGTGCCCGGAGTTGTGCATGATCACCAGCGGGCTGTCGGGCGCGATCTCGTCGAGCCAGCCGAGCGTGGGTTCCGGAAGGCCGTTCTGCAGCAGCGGATCCCAGCCGTTGAGGAAGGCGCCGTCGGACCCGCGGCGGGCGACCTCGGAGTGGATCGCCGCGACGACGTCGTCGGCGTCGCGCATGGTGACCGGGCGGATGTCGACGATGCGGTCCGACAGCGCGACCGCCTCCATCAACGGATGTCCGTGTGCCTCAACGAAACCCGGCATGACGCAGCCGTCACCGGAATCGACGGTCCGGGTGTCGGGGCCGGCGAGGTCGGCGACCTCGGCCCGGGTTCCGACGGCGATGATCCTGCCGTCGGCGATCGCGAGCGCCTCGGCGGTGGGCCGCTGCTCGTCGACGGTCAGGATGGTTCCGGTGACGACGAGATCTGCCTGCCCCATGGGGAGGGATCGTAGTGGCTGCCGGCGTCCAACAGGGCGCGGCTAACCCAAATTGCAACACGTTCTAGTCTTGCTCATGAGTCGCGTCGGCGACGATGCTTCAGCGATGTGATGAGGAGGAGCGGCGCCATGACAGCCGACCTGTTGCGCAACCCGACCCACAACGGCCACCTGCTCGTGGGCGCGCTCAAGCGCCACAAGACCAAGCCGGTGCTGTTCCTCGGCGACACCACGCTGACCGGTGGTCAGATGGCCGAGCGGATCAGCCAGTACATCCAGGCGTTCGAGGCGTTGGGCGCGGGCACCGGCGTCGCCGTCGGCCTGCTCTCGCTCAACCGGCCCGAGGTGCTGCTGATCATCGGCGCCGGCCAGACCCGCGGCTACCGGCGCACCGCGCTGCACCCGCTGGGCTCGCTGGACGACCACGCCTACGTGCTGAACGACGCCGGCATCAGCTCGCTGATCATCGACCCCAACCCGATGTTCGTCGAGCGGGCGCTGGCCCTGCTGGAGAAGGTGCCCGGGCTCAAGCAGATCCTGACCATCGGGCCGGTGCCCGAGGCGCTCAGTGGGGTGGCGGTCGACCTGGCGGCCGAGGCGGCCAAGTACGACCCGCAGCCGCTGGTGGCCGCAGACCTGCCGCCGGATCAGGTCATCGGCCTGACCTACACCGGCGGCACCACCGGCAAGCCCAAGGGCGTGATGGGCACCGCGCAGTCGATCTCCTCGATGACCCAGATCCAGCTCTCGGAATGGGAGTGGCCGGAGGAGCCGCGGTTCCTGATGATCACCCCGCTGTCGCACGCCGGCGCGGCGTATTTCCTGCCCACGCTGATCAAGGGCGGCGAGATGCACGTGCTGCCCAAGTTCGACCCGGCTGATGTGCTGAAAACCATTGAGGAGAAACGCATTACGGCCACGTTCCTGGTGCCGTCGATGCTGTATGCGCTGATGGACCACCCGGACTCGCACACCCGCGACCTGTCGTCGCTGCAGACCGTCTACTACGGCGCCTCGGCGATCAACCCGGTGCGCCTGGCCGAGGCGATTCGCCGGTTCGGCAAGATCTTCGCCCAGAACTACGGGCAGTCCGAGGCGCCGATGGCCATCACCTACCTGGCCAAGAACGAGCACGACGAGAAGCGGCTCACCTCCTGTGGGCGCCCAACGCTTTTCGCCCGCGTCGCGCTGCTGGGCGAGGACGGCAAGCCGGTCCCGCAAGGCGAGCCGGGCGAAATCTGTGTCAGCGGGCCGCTTTTGGCGGGCGGGTACTGGAATCTGCCCGAGGCGACGGCCGAGACGTTCAAGGACGGCTGGCTGCACACCGGCGACATGGCCCGCGAGGACGAGGACGGCTTCTACTTCATCGTCGACCGGGTCAAGGACATGATCGTCACCGGCGGCTTCAACGTGTTCCCGCGCGAGGTCGAGGATGTCGTCGCCGAGCACCCGGCCATCGCCCAGGTGTGCGTGGTCGGCGCGCCCGACGAGAAGTGGGGCGAGGCCGTCACCGCGGTGGTGGTGTTGCGTTCCGACGCGCCCCGCGACGACGCGTCGATCGAGAAGATGACCGCCGAGATCCAGGCCGCGGTCAAGGACCGCAAGGGCTCGGTGCAGTCGCCCAAGCGGGTGGTGCTCGCCGACTCGCTGCCGCTGACCGGGCTGGGCAAGCCGGACAAGAAGGCCGTACGCGCGCAGTTCTGGGAGGGCGCGGCCCGCTCGGTGGGCTAGGCGATAGCGGCGAGCGTGAAACTAACTTCACACTCGCGTCCGAACGTGCAAGTAGCTTCACGCTCGCGTCCAAACGTAACGAGTCAGCGACTCACCCCCGCGACCAGCAGGTCGAGCATGCGCCCGGTCTGCTCCGGTGAACCGCTGACCAAGAAGATGCCGATCAGGCTGGACACCACGTCGTCGGCCTGCACGTCGGCGCGCAGGCTCGCGTCGTCGGCGCCGGCCCGCAACAGCGACTCGACGGCACCCACGATGCTGTCGCGAGTCTGGCTGGGCGCAAGCGCACCCGAGTCGAAGATCGCCTGCAGGGACTCGGCCATGCCGCGCTTGGCGGCGACGAAGCTCGCGTAGCGGTCCATCCAGCGGCGCAGCGCCGTCTTGGGCGGATGGCGCTCGAGCAGGTGCTCGGCGGCCGCGGCCACCTCGGCGAGCTCGGCGCGGTAAATGGCCTCGACGAGCGCCTCCCGGTTGGGGAAATGGCGGTACAACGTGCCGATCCCCACCCCCGCGTCGCGGGCGATCGACTCGAGCGAGACCGCCGCACCGTGCGCGGTGAACGCCGCGGTGGCCGCCGCCAGCAGCCGTTCGCGATTGCGGCGCGCGTCCGACCTTCCCACCAAAGCGGAGGCTCCTCCGGTTCTGTTACGCTATGAATGCGGAGGCCCCTCCGCTTTCACCAGTGTGTCACCCGATCCTTCAGGAGCACCATGACAGACCAACCCCGGCCCGGCGGCATCGGCACTCTGGGCGCGACGCCCGTCGCCCGCATGGGTTACGGCGCCATGCAACTGTTCGAGGCGACGACCGCCGACGACGCGGCCGCGGTGCTGCGTCGCGCGATCGAACTGGGCGTCAACCACATCGACACCGCGTCGTTCTACGGACCCGGCGAGGTGAACCGCCGGATCCACGCGGCACTGGCCCCCTACCCCGACGACCTCGTCATCGTCAGCAAGGTCGGCGCGCGCTACACCGGCGAACAACCGATCCCGCTGGCGCCGGCACAACGGCCCGCCGAACTGCGCGCCGCCGTCGAAGACGACCTGCGCCAGCTCGGCCTTGATCGCGTCCCGGTGGTCAACCTGCGGCGGCTCGACACCGGGATCGGCATGTCCGCCGAGGGCGACCAGATCGTCGACCTCGACGACCAGCTGGCCGAGCTGATCGCCCTGCGCGACGAGGGCAAGATCGGCGCGATCGGGATCAGCAGTGTGTCGCTCGACGTGCTGCGGCGAGCGCTGCCCGCCGGCATCGTCTGCGTGCAGAACGCCTACAGTCTGTTGGACCGCTCCCAGGAAGCCATGCTCGAGCTGTGCGTGGACGAGGGCATCGCGTGGGTGCCGTACTTCCCGCTCGGCTCGGCGTTCCCCGGATTCCCGAAGGTCGCCGACAACCCGGTGGTGGCCGACATCGCCGGCGAGTTGGGCGTTACCGGCGCCCAGGTCGGGTTGGCCTGGATCCTGGCGCACGCGCCGAACACGTTGCTGATTCCCGGCACCCGGTCGGTCGCCCACCTCGAGGAGAACATCGCCGCGGCGGGCGTCACACTGAGCGCCGAGGCGGTCGCCCGGCTCGACGCCGTCGCCGAACCCGGCGCCGACCCCTGGGCGCACGGCGTCGAACCCTTCCTGGAGGCGCCCCAGAGCTGACTACTGTGTCAGGCATGGGTACGCCCGACGGCAGCAAGCCGTCCCCCAAACCGCCGTGGTGGCTGAAGCCGGCGAACAAGGTCTTCATCCGGCTCTCGCGGCTGGGCCTGAGCTTCGGTGGTGAAAGCCCGGTGGTGTTGACCGTGCCCGGCCGCAAGTCCGGCACACCCCGGTCGACGCCGGTGACGCCGATGACGGTGGACGGCAAACGCTATGTGGTGGCAGGGTTTCCGGGCGCGGATTGGATCCGCAACGTCCGTGCCGCCGAGTACGCGACGCTGGCCCGCGGTCGGCACCGCGAGCGGGTGCGGATGGTGGAGCTGTCCGCCGATGCGGCGCGCCCGTTCTTGCGGGCGTTTCCCACCGAGGTGCCCACCGGCGTCGGCTTCATGAAGCGCTCGGGGCTGGTCACCGATGGTCGCCCCGAGGAATTCGAGGCGCTGGCGGGCGTGTGTCCGGTATTTCGGCTGGACCCGGCATAGGAGTTCAAAAACCTTGAGTGACAACCCCTTTGATGCCGACCAGTGGCGTCCGGTGGACGGGTTCGGTGACCTGACCGACATCACCTATCACCGCCACGTCGACGACGCCACGGTGCGGGTGGCGTTCGACCGGCCCGAGGTGCGCAACGCGTTCCGGCCGCACACCGTCGACGAGCTCTACCGGGTGCTCGATCACGCCCGGATGTCCCCCGACGTCGGCGTGGTGCTGCTGACCGGCAACGGGCCCTCGCCCAAGGACGGCGGCTGGGCGTTCTGTTCCGGCGGCGACCAACGCATCCGCGGGCGCAGCGGCTACCAGTACGCCAGCGGCGAGACCGCCGACACCGTCGACACCGCCCGCGCCGGGCGGCTGCACATCCTCGAGGTGCAGCGACTGATCCGGTTCATGCCCAAGGTGGTGATCTGTCTGGTCAACGGGTGGGCGGCTGGCGGCGGGCACAGCCTGCACGTGGTGTGCGACCTCACCCTGGCCAGCCGCGAACATGCCCGCTTCAAACAGACCGACGCCGACGTCGGCAGCTTCGACGGCGGCTACGGCAGCGCGTACCTGGCCCGCCAGGTCGGCCAGAAGTTCGCCCGTGAGATCTTCTTCCTCGGCCGCCCCTACACCGCCGAGCAGATGCACCACATGGGCGCGGTCAACGCCGTCGTCGACCATGCCGAGCTGGAATCCGAGGCCATCGGTTGGGCGCGCGAGATCAACGCGAAATCCCCACAGGCGCAACGGATGCTGAAGTTCGCGTTCAACCTGCTCGACGACGGCCTGGTGGGCCAACAGCTGTTCGCGGGCGAGGCCACCCGGCTGGCCTACATGACCGACGAAGCCGTCGAGGGCCGCGACGCCTTCCTGGAAAAGCGCGACCCGGACTGGAGCCGGTTCCCCCGCTACTTCTGAGCGGCCCGGGGTGCCCGGGGCCACCGCCTAGACTCGCCTCCCGTGAGCAAGAGTCCCCTTCGCCGGATCGCCGACCAGTTCGTGCTGGCGACCATGCGCCCTCCGATGGCGCCGCAAGTGTTGGTCAACCGTCCGCTGATCAAGCCGATCGAACTGGCCGGCAAGCGCATCCTGCTCACCGGGGCGTCGTCGGGCATCGGCGAGGCCGCGGCCGAACAGTTCGCCC
>NZ_LZLU01000121.1:0-2708 GCF_001673415.1 Mycobacterium sp. 1165196.3
GGTGTCGAGCACCGTGCGCGCGCACGGGCCGCCCTGATCCAGCGACGACGCGCACGCCACCAGGCCGTAGCGCGACACCGTGCCGTAGGTCGGCTTGACTCCCACCGTTGCGGTGAGCGCGGCGGGCTGCCGGATGGAGCCGCCGGTGTCGGATCCGATCGCCAGCGGGGCCTGGTACGCGGCCAACGCGGCCGCGCTGCCGCCGCCGGAGCCACCGGGCACCCGGTCGACGTCCCACGGGTTGCGGGTGGGCCCGTAGGCGGAGTTCTCGGTCGAGCTGCCCATCGCGAACTCGTCCATGTTGGTCTTGCCCAGGATCGGGATGCCCGCGGCGCGCAGCCGCGAGGTGAGAGTGGCGTCGTACGGGGAACGCCAGCCCTCGAGGATCTTGGACCCGCAGGTGGTGGGCATGTCGACGGTGGTGAAGACGTCCTTGAGCGCCAGCGGGACCCCGGCCAGCGGGGACGGCAGCCGCTCCCCGGCGGCCACCGCCTCGTCGACGACGGCCGCCGCCGCCAGCGCCTCGTCGGCCGCCACGTGCAGGAAGGCGTGGTAGCGGTCGTCGGTCGCGGCGATCTGGTCCAGGCATGCCTGGGTGACCTCGACCGAGGACACCTCTTTGGCGGCGATCCGGGCGGCCAGGGTGGCGGCGTCGGACCGGACGATCTCGTTCACTCGGCGTCCCCCAGGATCTGCGGGACGCCGAAGCGGCCGTCGACGGCCTCGGGCGCCTCGGCCAGCGCCTCGGCCTGCGTGAGGCAGGGGGCCGGCTGGTCGGGACGAGTGACGTTGACGTCCTTGAGCGGGTTGTCGGTCGCCTCGACGCCGGTGACGTCCACCGCCTGGACCTGGCTGACGTGGGTCAAGATGGCGTCGAGCTGGCCGGCGAAGCTGTCGAGCTCGCTGTCGGTCAGCGCCAGCCGGGACAGCCGGGCCAGGTGCGCTACCTCGTCGCGGGAGATCTGGGACACGATCCGAAAGCCTAGCCCGCCGCGTCCTTGGCGCTGGCGTGACGTTGGGCGACCACCGTCACACCGCCGTGACGCTCGGCGGGCAGAAGCCACATGCCTGTGCAACAGTGTTGGCCGTGCCCTCCTATCTGTTGCGCATCGAGCTCGTCGACCGACCAGGCAGCCTGGGGTCGCTGGCGGTGGCGCTCGGTTCGGTGGGCGCCGACATCCTGTCGCTCGATGTGGTGGAGCGCAGCTCGGGCTACGCGACCGACGACCTGGTGATCGAACTGCCGCCCGGCGCCATGCCGGACACGCTGATCACGGCCGCCGAGTCCCTGTCCGGTGTCCGGGTGGACAGCGTGCGCCCGCACACCGGCCTGCTGGAGGCGCACCGCGAACTCGAGCTGCTCGACCACATCGCCGCGGCCGACGGCAAGGCCGCACGACTGCAGGTTCTCGCCAACGAGGCGCCCAAGGTGCTGCGCGTCAGTTGGTGCACGGTGTTGCGCAGCGCGGACGGCGAGCTCCAGCGCCTGGCCGGCAGCCCCGGCGCCCCGGAGACCAAGGCGGACTCGGCGCCCTGGCTGCCGATCGAACGGGCCGTCACGCTGGACAGCAGCGGCGACTGGGTGCCCCAAGCGTGGCGCGACATGGACATGACGATGGTCGCGGCCCCGCTGGGCGATCCGCACACCGCCGTGGTGCTCGGCCGTCCCGGCCCCGAATTCCGGCCCTCGGAGGTCGCCCGGCTGGGTTACCTCGCCGGGATCGTGGCGACCATGCTGCGCTGACGGGCAGCAATTCCATCGATACCGTCGGCCGGAGACCGCGCGGAACCTAGCTAGTTGTTTGGTGGTGGGTGGGGTTGGAAGGGTGTGTACCACCACCAGTCGGCGCGTTCGCCGATCGGTCCCGGACACGGCGCCACCGCAGGTGGGGGCCCGGTGGGTGGGCGCGCCAGCGATGCCGGGCTCAGTACTCGGCCTTCGTCGTCGCGGACCACGAGTGCGTGTGCGGGCCCGCTGATGGTGATGACACCCCGATGGTGTGACCGGTGATGGTAGGGACAGACCAGCACCAGGTTGGCCAACTCGGTGGGGCCGCCGTCTTCCCAGTGCCGCAGGTGGTGGGCGTGCAGGCCGCGGGTGGCACCACAACCCGGCACCACACAGGTGCGGTCGCGATACTCGAGCGCGCGGCGCAGCCGCCGGTTGATCACCCGCGTGGCCCGCCCGGCACCGATGACCTCGCCGCGGCGTTCGAACCAGACCTCACCGGTGGCATCACAAGTGAGGTAGCGGCGGTCGGCATCGGTAAGCAGCGGACCCAGATGCAGCGCCGCGGTGGGTTTTTCCACGTCGAGGTGCACCACCACGGTGGTGTGCTGCCCGTGCGGGCGCCGCGCCGCCTCGACATCCCACCCGGCCTCGACCAGGCGCATAAACGCCTCGACCGTGCCCGGCAACGGCGGCCGCTGATCACCCGCGCCGATGGCCTGATCGTGTTTCCACTCGGCGATCAGCGCCTCACGATGCGACGCCAACGCCGCGTCGAACATCGCGGCGTCATCGTGCGGAAGGGTGATCCGGTAGCAACTGCCCGTCTCGGTGGCAGTCGCGGTGAACGAGCGCTCAAGCTCGGGCCGGGGCTCGGGGTCGGGCCGCGGTTCCAGCTTGATCGCGGTACGCAACTGGTTCACCGTGGCCACCGCGGCAAGCTCGGCGTAATGCTCATCAGAACCCTCGCCAGCCCGCT
>NZ_LZLU01000122.1:0-67292 GCF_001673415.1 Mycobacterium sp. 1165196.3
CTGCTCGGCGCGCGCTACGGGCGGCGGTTGTCGGGCAATGCGCTGCGGGCGATCATCGTGGCCGTGGGACTGATCGGGCTCTATCGCCTGCTCGCGGTGACCTGACGGGAAATCACGTACACCAACGCGATTCGTGTCAGCTCAGCGTCGCCGCGGCGGCTTCGGCGATGACATCGGACACCTCGCCGCGCTTGCGCCACGTCCGCAGCTGACGCATCGCCCCGTTGCCGTCGGCTACCACGCGGGTGAGTTCGTCGCGAACGCGGTCGTATTCGCCCAGCGATTCCAGGGCCGGCCGCACCCGCCGCACCAGCGCCCCCAGCTGCTCGGCCGCCGGTACCGCGCCGCGGCCGTGGATCAAATCGAGTGTGTGGCCGGACAATCCGTCGTGTGCGGCCTTCCAGTACGCCGCGCGCAGCGCGCCGGGTGGCAGCCGCCGGGCGTCGTCGGTCGAGTCGAGGGCGGTCATCACCGCCGCCCGGATCAGGGTGGCGAGCAGCACCGTTTCGGCGACGGTGGCCGGCACGTCGGCCACCCGGACCTCCACCGTCGGGAAATCGGCGGAAGGGCGCACGTCCCAATAGATCATGTCCTTGTCCAGGATCACCCCGTTGTCGACCAGCATGCGCACGGCGTCGTCATACTCGTCGGGCGAGGCGAAATAGGGCGGCGCCCCGGCGGCGGGCCACCGCCGCCACAGCACGCTGCGCCAGCTCGCATGGCCGCTGTCCGCGCTGCGGTACACCCGTGAATTAGCCGACAGCGCAAGCAAAGTCGGCAACCACGGCCGAAGCCAATTGCTGACATGGATGGCCGCGGCACGGTCGGGCACCTGCACGTGCACGTGGCATCCGCAGATTCCCTGCTCGTGGGCGATCATGCCGAACTCTTCACCGATCCGCCGGTAGCGCGGGGTGTCGGTGACCGGGAACTCGTGCGGCGTGGAAGGCGGCAGGCCACAGGCCAGCAGCGTAACCCCGGCGGCCTCGGCGGCCTGCGCCGCGGTACGCCGCAGCCGGCTCAGCTCCGCGCCGAGCTCGGCGCTGGTGGCCGCCACGTTCGACGTGGTTTCCACCTGGCAACTGCTGAGCTCGAGCTGCAGTTCGACCCCGCGCTTCTTGGCCTCTGCGGCCACGGCGGCGTTGTGCGGGGCGGGCTCGCCGGTTCTCGGGTCGATGAGGAGGAATTCCTCCTCGGCACCCATCGTGGGATGGTCGGCCATTGAGCCGGTTACGGCCCGGTGTCTACCAGCGGTCAGCCGCGGACAGCGCGGAGTCGACGGTGGGGTAGATGGGCAGCACGCCGGACAGCCCGCAGGCGTCGACGATGCGGGCGACGAGCGGCTCGCAGCTGACCAGGCGTAGGTCGATGCCGCGGTCCTGGCAACTTTTCGCCTCGTCGGCGAGGACCTCGAACGCGCAGCAACCCATGAAGTCGAGCCCGGTGACGTCGACCACGAACGGGCCGGGGGCGGTAACGCCGCTGGCCGCCTCGCGCACCAGGTGGCGCCAGGTGCCCTCGTTGCAGGCGTCGACCTCGCCGCCGGCGTAGATCACCACCGACGGGCCGCTGCGATCCGCGGTGGCCCGCAGAGTGCTGTTCGGGTCGCCGAGTTCGTAGACAAGTTTTGTGCTCAGCGTCAGATGAGTGGTCGGCATCGCCTCGACAATGACGGAATTCATGATGGACCCCCTGATCGACAGGCGTCGCAGACGCCTCGATGGTGCCCGTCCTAATGTCTGAAGACAGACTGTTCGCGGATGCGAATCTCATTTCTATAACGAGACAGGGCGGTCTGTCTACCTGCAGGGGCCTAAGAGTACGGTAAGGCCTGGTATGACAACTCCCGATGTCGGAACCCCGGCCGCGTCGCCCCGCGAACGCGTTCTGACCGCGGCGTATGACCTGTTCAGCAGGCGTGGCATCCGCGCGGTGGGCACCGACGAGGTGATCGGGCGGGCCGGTGTCGCCAGGGCGACGCTGTACCGCCATTTCGCGACCAAGAATGACCTGGTGCTGGCGGTACTGCAGCGTCGCGAGGAGCTCTGGACGCACGGGTTGATCGAGGAGCAGTCGCGGCAGCGCGGCAGCACCCCCGAGGAACAGTTGCTGGCGATCTTCGACGTCATGCACGACTGGTTTCAGCTGCGCGACCGGTACGAGGGCTGCTCGTTCATCAACGTGCTGCTCGAGCTGGGGCCCGAACATCCGATCGGGCAGGCCTGCATCGGCCACATCGAGCACGTCCGCGACATCGTGCGTCGCCGCGCCGTGGCGGCGGGTTTGACCGACGTCGAGGACTTCGCGTCGTCGTGGCACATCCTGATGAAGGGCGCCATCATCCTGGCCGCCGTCGGGGATCTCGACGCCGCGCTGCGCGCCCGCAAGATGGCCCGCGCGTTGATCGACGAACACCGGCCGCCGCTGGTGGCGGACACCGGCGAGGCCGTCTAGTCAGACGCTGTCCGGCGCGGTGCTGCCGGCCTTGCGGTAATGCTCGACCTCCAGCTCGGCGATCATCCGAGATGTGCGTTCCCGCAACAGGATTGCGGCGGTCAGCCCGGCTACGACGGCGATCACCAGCCCGATCCAGGAGAACCGTTCCAGCCAGCGTTCGGCGGCGATTCCGGCGAAGTACACCAGTGCGGTGGTGCCGCCCGCCCAGCAGATGGCGCCCGAGACGTTGGCCGCCAGGAATCGGGGGTAGTGCATCTTCAGCGCACCCGCGAGCGGCCCGGCCAGGATCCGCAGCAGTGCGATGAAGCGGCCCAGGAAGACGGCGCGAACACCCCAGCGGTTGAACAGCTTTTCGGCCAGCGCGACGTGTCCGGGCCCGAAGTGTTTGGGGAACCGCCGCCCGAGCCGGTCGAAAAGCGGCATGCCGAAGCGGCGTCCGATCGCGTAGCCGATCGAATCGCCGATCACCGCGCCGATCACCGCGGCGATGCCGACCCCGAGCGGATTGACGGCCAGGTCGTGGTGCGACGACATCAGCGCCGCGGTGACCAGCACGATCTCACCCGGCAGCGGAATGCCCAGGCTCTCGATCCCGACGACGCCGCCGACCACCAGGTAGACCGCGAGCGGCGGAATCGAGTGCAGCAGGGGCTCGAGATTCATGCGTCAAGGATGCCTGACCGACCTCGGTTCCGTGCCTTGAGGTGCGCGGTCGAACTCGCGCGGGGTGTCCAGCCCCGCCAGGCGCGGACGCTTGGGTTCGCGCCCGTCGTACGACGAGAGGCCGCGCAGCCGCCGCCAGATCCACGGAAAGAAACTCTCCTGCGTCCAGCGCCACTGTTCGTATGTGCCGGCCGCAAAGGAACGCTGGGCGGGGTTGCGGCGGCCGAGGGCCCAATCATGGTTGCTGTCAGGCAGATTGAGCGCCTCGGCGGCCGCATCGGCGAACAGGATGTGGCCCTTGGTCGAGGCGTGGACCCGGTCGATGGCCCAGGTGTCCAGCTCGCGCATCGAGGGCGCGTTGTACAGGTCGACGAGCGCGAACCCGTAGCGGTGGGCGGCCGCGGTGATCGCCGCGTTGATGCGGGCAAGCCGCCCGGCCACCAGCCACCCCAGGGGCAGGAACTGGGCGACGTTCGGGAAGGTCGTCGTCACCACCGTCGCCCCCGATTCGGCCAGCGCGGCGTAGACGTGTTCGAGGTCGGCCAGGGCGGGGCGAAACGATCGCCCGGGCTGGATGACGTCGTTCATCCCGGCGCACACGGTGATCAGGTCCGGGCGCATCGCCAGCGCCTGTGGAAGCTGCTCGGTGAGCACGTGGTTGATCCGCTTACCGCGGATCGCCAGGTTGGCGTATTGCAGGCCGGGATAGAGCGAATCGACCCGCACCGCGAGGCGGTCGGCGAACCCGAGCAGGCCGACGGTGTCGTCGCCGTCCCACAAGCCCTCGGTCTGGCTGTCGCCGATGGCGACGTAACGGCGGTATCCAGCGCGAACAGCCCCGCTCACGCAGCCGAGAATAACCCGAATCAGCGCCCATAACTGGTTACCGTGGACCCATGCCACACAAGCGTGAGCCGGGCGCCGGGGACGCCGCGACGGCGCCGGACGCCGATTCGCTTGCGCCGCAGTACCCGATCGAGTCGGTGGACAACGCGCTCAAGCTGCTGCTGCTGTTGGGCGAGCGGCCCCAGATCCGGTTGAGCGAGGCGACCCGCTATCTGGGTGTGGCGTCGTCGACCGCACACCGGTTGCTGGCGATGCTGGCCTATCGCGGGTTCGTCCGGCAAGACCCGGTGTCCAAGGCGTACCTGCCCGGCCCGTCGTTGACCGGGGTGGCGTTCGCGATCTTCGGTCGCATCGACATCGCCCGATCCGCCGCGCCCGTCATGCGCAGCCTGTCCGAACAGCTGCGTGAGACCGTGCACGTCGGAATGCTGGACGGGGCCAGCGTGCGGTTCGTTGCCGCGGTCGAGGGGCCGGCCGCGGTGCGGGTCGCGTCGCGGCTGGGCCGGGCCATGCCGGCCCATTGCACGTCGACGGGCAAGGTCATGCTGGCGCAGTTGCCGTCACCGGAGTTGCGTGCGTTGTTGCCGGGCGAGCAGCTTCAGCGGATCACCGCGCATTCGATCGGCAGCCGCACCGAGTTGGAAGCCGAGCTCGCCGGAATCCGCGAGCGCGGTTACGCCACCAACTCCGAGGAGAGCGAGGAAGGCGTCGCCTCGGTCGCCGTGCCGATCCCGAGCCGCGCGCCGGGGCTGCGGCTCGCGCTCAACGCCGCGGCGCCGCAAAACCGGCTGGACGCCGCCCGGTATCCGGTGGTGGCCGCCGCACTTGTGGCGGCCGCCAAGGAGATCGGCGATCAGCTCGGCTGTTGATCGCCCAGGCGTGCCACTTCGTGGCGCCAGGCCGCCTCGGCGGTGAACGCGGATCCCAAGTCCGGCAGGTCATCCCAGTCCGCGTCGTCGATGTCGCGCAGCGTGCCCCCGGCCGCGCGCACCCGCAACGACATCCGGGCCAGCGCGTCGAGGCTGATGGCCTGCAGCACCGCCTGCGCCACCGTGGCGGCGGCGCTGGTGATTCCGTGTCCCCGGCAGATCACCACCGGACGGCCGCGCATCGCCGCCACCATCTCCTTGCCCAGGCGCGAATTTCGGATCAGCACCGCGCGTTCGTAGACGGGGACGCCGCCGCGGGCCAGCCGGGCGCCGGGGATGTCGTAGGCGCCGTAGATGGGCCGGATCGTGATGCCGGCCAGGTCGGCGGCGACCACGTCGGGTGGGTGCAGGTGCGCGACGGCGGCGTGCCCCGGATCGGCCAGCATCGTCTCGACGTGGATCGGCAATTCGTTGGGTACGCGGTAGCCATCGAGTTCGCCTGGGGCGCCGGCGGTTCCATCGAATCTGATGAGCCGGATGTCGCCGGGCCGGGTGAACGCCACCCCGGTGTCGGCATCGCTTCGGCAGCGCACCAGCAGGTGCTCGTCGTCGATTCGCAGGCTCAGGTGGCCGAGGACGCCGTCGACCAGGCCGCGGGCCGCGGCGACGCGGCAGCCCTGCGCCACCACGGCGCGGTGCTGGTCCAGGTCCGTCATCGCGGTGCGCCCAACCCGAATCCGCCGTCGGGTCGCACGGTTTCGCCGGTGATCCCGCGGGACCGTTCGGAGGCCAGGAACACGTAACTCCACGCGTGGTCCTCGCCGGTGAGCGCGACGCGCAGGGGAGTGCGCGCGGCGATGTCGCTCGCCCGGCCCGGGCTGTCGTCCAGCCGGGTCGCGTCGAGTCCCAGGCTGGACAGGCCACGCAGGTCGGTGTTGAGCGTGCCGCCGGGTGCCACCCCGTTGACCCGGATGTGCGGGGCCAGTTCGTGGGCCAGCGCCGAAACCAGGCCGCGCACAGCGAATTTCGACGACACGTAGAGCACGCCGCCGCGCCCGGGGTAGAACGACGACGCGGACTCGGTCAGCACGATCGAGGATCCCGGCGCGGCCCGCAGGGCCGGGGTCGCCGCCTTGACCGATTGCAGATGGCTGAGCACATTGGTGCGAAACATCTCGTCGAACGCCTCGGCAAGCGCGTCGGCCTCGATGTCGCCCACACCCCGGTAGAAGTCGAACACCCCGACGCAGTTGACCAGGGTATCCAGCCCGCCGAAGGTATCCACCGCGGCGGCGACGGCCCGGTCGTTGGCCTCCCGGGTGGTGGCGTCGCCCTCGATCACCGGCACCTGCGGCAACTGCTGGCGCAGCGCGTCGCACTTGTGTGGATCACGTTCCAGCACGGCAACATTCGCACCCTCGGCGCCGAAGGCCGCCACCACGGCCCGTCCGATGCCCGAACCTGCGCCCACGACCAGGGCACGTTTGCCTTCCAGCCAGCCGGTCACGGCTGGGGTTCGCCGTCGTCGGGCAGCAGTGGCGCCTGGGAATTGCCGACCATGGCAGCCAGGGTACGGGGGTTCTGCCAGGTCAGTGCCTCGATTTCAAGGGCGTCCAGGGTGATCCACTGGCCGGATCTGGGTGCGCTGATCAACAGCCGTGACCCGTTACGGGTGTCGACCCGGCGCACCACGACCTCGGTGAATTCGTTTGCGACACTGATCGCTTCGCCGACCGCGCCGTCGAGCAGCCGCTGCAGCTCGTCGTTCATAAGAACACCGCCAGGTTCTGCATCCGTAGCACCGACTCGTCGGCGATGATCTTGCGCCGGGCCAGCTTCAGTGTCTTTTTGGATTCATCACTCCAGCGCAACACGTCCTCGCGCCCGCAGGACAGCAGGGCGCCGTCGTTGACGTCGCCCCGGCTGCGGAACAGCAGCTCGGCCGATTCGACGACCAGGTGCGCTGTGTCTTCTGGGTCGTCGGGCTCAAAGGTGCGCACGTTGGTGATGAAATGGCGCAGCCGCGACGGTGGGTCCTCCGCCCACGCGTGCTCGGTGCCCATGCGCGCGACCCGCTGGCTCAGCGAGTATTTGTCCTCGTCGAAATGGTCCATGCCGGGTGAGGTGTCGAACCCGGCGCCGCGCGCGGTCGTGACGCGCACCGGCATGACGTAGCGGACGTCGTCGGTCAGGGTGTCCAGCCACGCCTCATACCGCTGGGCGTCGAGCAGGTATGCCTCGTCCACCAGGAACTGATGCGCCTGGAGATGACGAATGTCGTTGAATGGCAATGGCTTTCTCATGCCGGGACCCGCTGCAGATAGTCGGCCCACATGTTCAGCAACGCTCGCTGGTTGTGTTCGTTGTAGCCGACCTGCGCGCGGCCGGGCCCGTGGAATGCGTTGGGCGGCAACGCCTCGATGACCGGGCGGTCGTCGGCGAGCAGACCCATCCTGCTGTTCAGCAGCAGCCGTCGCGCCATCGAGCCGCCCGCGGTGGTGGTCAGCGACACCCAGTTCTCCACGTCGTCTTGTTCGAACATGCCGGTCGACCCGAAGCACATCAGATACGCCTTGTACGAGTCTTGTTTGTACTGCGGCGCAGCGGCGGAGTCCACCGCGAACCACGAGCACACCTCGGTCTCGTTCGCGCTGATCGGCTGCCACAGCCGGATGGAGATGAACGGCAGCACCTGCTCTTCCCGGTCGTGCACCTTGGGCCAGTTGTGCACGAAGCTGAGGTTGGGAAAGCAGGTGGCGGCCGAGATCATGAAGCCGTCCTCGCCGACCACCCGTTGCTGTTGCGGTGTCCAGACGCCCTTGATCCGGCCGATCATGTCGTCGGGATAGCCGACGTAGCGCATCCGTTCCTCGAAGCCGCCCGGCGGAAGTTTGTAGGTGGTGCCACCGCCGCGGTGGGCCCAATAGGTGGCGCCGTCCTTGCGCTTCTGCGCTTTCGGCTCCCGGAACAACCCGATGTCGACGATGGACGCGTGGGTGTGCGGGGTGTGGTACATGTCGCCCGCGAAGTTCTCCGCGCCGATCTTCCAGTTGGCCTTGATCCGCCAGCGTTGCGGCCCGCGCACCTCGACGCCCCCGGCGCTTTGCCTGGTGTAGTAGTCCAGATAGAACCTGAAGTCGCCGAGGAACTCTTCGAGCGGTTCGGCGCCTCGGTCCATGTTGATGAACAGCAAGCCGTTGTAACTGGCGAATTTCGGTGCGGGCAACAGGGTTTGGCCCTTGGCGAAGCCCTCGTCGCCGCCGTAGGCCTCCCGGTGAAACGGCAACCCGGTGAGCCGGCCGTCGTTGCGGTAGGTCCAGCCGTGGTAGGGGCAGCGGAAGTTGGAGGCGTTTCCCATCTCCGCGCGACAGACCTGCATCCCGCGATGCAGGCACATATTGAACAGGGCCCGCACCGTGCCGTCGGAACCTCGGGTGATGATGAACGAATCGTCGAGCACGCGGCGCACCATGTAGTCGCCGTCCTGCGGGATCTCCGACTCGTGCCCCACGAACGTCCACGCCCGGGCGAACAGCCGCTGCTTCTCCAGCGCGAACAGCTCGGAGTCGTTGTAGATGTGCGCGGGGATCATCCCCCGGCGCACGTTCTCGAACACCTCGACCAAGTCGGGGCACGGGTCTGCCATTCCGGTTCTTTCTGTTCTACAGAAATGTTCTCCGCTTAGTAGAGTCCCGCAGCCGAGGGCGCAGGTCAATCACCAGGCAGCCAGGCCACCAGGTTTCTACAAGAATGCTTGGTGCCAATTCACAGGTTGCACACAACTACGCGGCCGAAGCCCGCGGCTACGGTGGTTCACGACAGCCACTCCGCGCCCGTGAGCGCGGCGTAAACAACGGGTAATCATTCGGTTTTGCGGTGATTAACCGTGGTTTTCTACTGATCTGAGGAAGGAACTGGTGCCATGGTTGGTCGGCCACGGGGGGGTCGATTGCAGCAGGTCGGATCGAGGGTCCTGGCCGCTATCGGGCGCCAGGAGTGGATCGACCGACCGAGCTATCGGTTCGAACACCTGCTCAGCTTCGCCTACAACGGGCTCGGCGGCGCCCGCAACACCGTCACCAACGCGCTCAACGGCGTCTGGCTGGGGCACCCGGTGCACCCGCCGCTGGCGTCGCTGACCAGCGGCGCCCTGAGTACGACGGTGGCGCTCGACGCGCTCAGCATCCTGCCCGGCCAGCCGGCATCCGAGGTCGTCGACGCCTCCCGATTCGCCTCGCGCGCGCTGGGGGTGGGCATCCTGGCCAGCCTGGGCTCGGCCCTCACCGGTGTCACCGACTGGCAGCACACCCACGAGGAGGATCGCCGCGTCGGCGCGGTGCACGGCCTGGTGAACGTGGCCGCCACCGCGCTGTACCTGCAGTCCTGGTGGGACCGGCACAAGGGCCGCCACGGTCGCGGCATCGCGCTCACCGCCCTGGGCTACGCCATTACCGTCGCCGGCAGCTACCTGGGCGGCGCGCTGGTCTTCGAGTCCGGGATCGGCATCGACCAGTCCGGTCCGCGGCTGCGCACCTCCATGTGGACGCCGGTGCTGCCCGCGAGTTCGTTGAACGGCAAGCCGGTGCGCGTCGAGGTCGACGGAGTGGGCCTGGTGGTCTGCAAGACCAAGCCCGGTGAGGTCGCGGCGTACGGCGAATTCTGTCCGCACCTGGCCGCGCCGATGGCCGACGGTTGGTTGGACCGCGGCCGGCTGGTTTGCCCCTGGCACGGTTCATGGTTCGCTGCCGAGTCCGGCGAGGTGGTGCGCGGTCCGGCCGCGGCGCCGCTGCCGTGTTACGAGGCCCGGTTGGTCGACGGAGTGGTCGAAGTCCGCGGCGAGCGGCAGCCCGCTCCGGGCGGCGCGGTAGGGATCGCCAAAGGAGGAGTCAATTGAACGCCTACGACGTCTTGAAGGAACACCACATCGTGATCAAGGGCCTCGGCCGCAAGATCAGCGACGCACCGGTGAATTCCGAAGAGCGCCATGCCCTTTTCGATGACCTGCTGATCGAACTCGACATCCACTTCCGCATCGAGGACGACCTGTACTACCCGGCGCTCAAGGATGCCAGCAAGCTGATCGCGGTCGCCCATGCCGAGCACCGCCAGGTGGTGGACCAGCTTTCGGTGCTGCTCAAGACGCCGCAGAGCGCACCCGGCTATGAGGACGAGTGGAACTCGTTCAAGACCGTGCTGGAGGCGCACGCCGACGAAGAGGAACGCGACATGATCCCGGCTCCGCCGGAGGTGCAGATCACCGACGCGCAGATCGAGGAGCTGGGCAACAAGATGGCCGCCAAGATCGAGCAATATCGCGGCTCGGCCCTGCACCGCCTGCGGACCAAGGGCCGCGCGGCGTTGGTGCGCGCCCTCTAAACGTCTGGTCGGCGACATCGCCCGCTTGCGGGATTCGGTGGGCCACCGAGAGTAGCCTCACGGCACATGGACGCCGAGCGGGTCGCTTGCCAGGCTGACATCACGGCGGAGATCGCCCGCATCGCAGCGCAATACCGGGGCACCGCCTCGGCTGGGGCGCACCACGGGCAGCCGCGGCTCGACTACCCGCCGTACCGCGGCACCATGCTGCGCCATCCCAAGCAGCCCCTGGTGGTCGTCGATCCCGAGGGCGTCGAGCGCTGGGCACCGTGCTTCGGCCATCAGGACGTCGACCCTCGCGACGCCGACCTGACGGCCGGCCAGGCGGGCCAGCCGATAGGGGAGCGCGTCGTCGTCACCGGACGCGTCCTGGACTCCGCCGGCCGGCCGGTCGCGGGCCAGCTGGTCGAGATCTGGCAGGCCAACGCCGCCGGGCGCTACCGCCATCAGCGCGACCAGCACCCGGCGCCCCTGGACCCGAACTTCACCGGCGCGGGCCGCTGCCTGACCGGGCCGGACGGCAGCTACCGGTTCCTGACCATCAAGCCCGGCCCGTACCCGTGGCGCAACCACCACAACGCGTGGCGCCCGGCGCACATCCATTTCTCCGTTTTCGGAACGGCTTTCACCCAGCGACTGGTCACCCAGATGTATTTTCCGGGCGACCCGATGTTCGAGCTGGACCCGATCTTCCAGTCGATCCTCGATCCCGCCGCACGCCGACGACTGATCGCCCGCTACGACCACGACCTCACCGAGCCGGAATACGCCACCGGGTACCGGTGGGACATCGTGCTGGCGGGCGCTGCTCGGACCCCGGCGCAGGGCGAGCATGACTGAATTCCCCTGCACGCCAGGGCAAACCGTCGGCCCCTTCCTCGATCTGGGACTGCCGTATCCCGGTGACAACCTGATGGTCGACGCCGGCCACCCGGGGGCCATCCGGCTGCACGGCACCGTGTACGACGGGGCCGGCGTCGCCGTCCCGGACGCCCTGGTGGAGCTGTGGCAACCCGACTCCGCGGGAAACGTTGTGCGGCAGCCCGGTTCGCTGCGCCGCGAGCACGCCCTGTTCACCGGATGGGGCCGCTGCGCGACCGACCCCGACGGAACCTACTCCTTCACCACGCTGACCCCCGGCCCGGCGGCCAGCGGGGCGCCGCCGTTCTTCGCGCTCACCGTGTTCGCGCGGGGACTGCTCAACCGGCTGTTCACCCGCGCCTACCTGCCCGGCGCCGACCCGCACACCGATCCGCTGCTGGCGGCGGTCGCCGCCGAACGCCGCCCCACATTGTTCTGCGTCGCCGAAAACGACGGCGCCGCTTACCGATTCGACATCCATCTGCAGGGCCCGGCCGAGACCGTGTTCCTGGCGTACTCCGAAGGCGCGCGATGAGCAACCTGTTGTGGCCCGGTGACCATCGCGCCGGTGAGCACCTGACCGACGCGGCCCTGCTGGGATCGATGGTCGCGACGGAATCCGCGTGGCTGAGCGCCCTGGTGGCCGCCGGCCTGGCTCCGGCCGGCTGCGCGGCGGCGGACCTGTCGGATCTGGTGACACCCCACGATTGCGAGGCCCTGGCGGTCGGCGCCGAGGACGGTGGCAACCCGGCCATTCCGCTGGTGAAGCTGCTACGACAGCGGGCCGAACCGGCCGTCGCGCCCTGGATTCACCGCGGACTCACCAGCCAGGACGTCCTGGACACCGGCCTGATGCTGGCCGTGCGCGCCGCCGTCGACGACCTGACAACCCAACTGGCCCAGCAGATTTCCGCGCTGTCCGAACTCGTCACCCGGCACCGGGCCACCCCCATGGTGGCCCGCACGCTCACCCAGCACGCCGCGCCCACCACCTTCGGCGCCAAGGCCACCGCCTGGCTCAACGCGACCGTCGACGCGTTCGAGCGGGTGGCCGCGCTCACCACACCGATCCAGATCGGCGGCGCCGCAGGCACATTGGCGGCGACGACGGAGCTGGCGACGTTGCTCACCGCTACCACCGACCCGGCCGGGGTCGCGCTGCAACTGGTGCACGCCACGGCGACCGCACTGGGCCTGGCCGAGCGGCCCGTGTGGCACACCGCCCGCGCGCCCGTCACCGCGGCCGCGGACGCCTTCGTCGGCTGCACCGACTGCTGGGGCCGCATCGCCTCCGACGTCGTCACGCTGGCCCGCCCGGAGATCGCCGAACTCGGCGAGCCGGCGGTGGCCGGCCGCGGCGGCTCGTCGTCGATGCCGCACAAGCGAAATCCAGTGCTCTCCATCCTGATCCGCCGTGCCGCGATCGCCGCACCCCCGTTGGCCGCGACGCTGCACACCGCGGCGGCGCTGACCGGCGACGAACGTCCCGACGGGGCATGGCACGCCGAATGGGACACCCTGCGCACCCTGGCCCGGCGCACCCTGGTCGCGGCATCCCACAGCGGCGAACTGCTCGCGGGGCTGACCGTACACACGCAGCGGATGGCCGAAAACCTGGCCGCAACGGACGTTTTGGGGGAGCAGCGGGCGATCGCCGACCTGGTGGGCAAGCAGGCGTCCGCCACCTACGTCGGCGCCGCCGACCGGCTGATCGACGCGGGCCTGAGCCGTGCGGCAACGGCGCTCGCTCAGCGCTGGTAGATGCTGGCCAGCCAGATGTGCAGCAGGGTGTCGATCACCCGGTCTTCGGGGACGGCCCCATCCTCGGCGGTGAACGCCGCGGCCATCATCCGCTCGCTCAACATGTTAAGCGCCACGGACAATTCCGCGGCCGGGATGGTGTCGGGGGCGGCGCCGCGGCCGCGCTCGGCTTTGATCGCGATGGTGGTGTAGGCGATCCAGCTGCTCATGAGCGCCGACCACAGCTGCCGCACCTCCGGGTTGGTCGCCGTGGCCGCCGCACCGGCGACGGCGACCGCCCGGTGCGACCCGGACACCTCGAAGAACGATTCGATGCGCGCCCGCCAGATCGCTTCGGGGTCACCGGATGACACCACGTCGAGGGCGCCCAGCGCCGCCTGCGCCTTGCCGTTCATCTCGTCGAGCAGCGAGAGCAGCACCGCGTTTTTGGACCGGAAATAGAAGTAGAAGGTGGGCCGCGAGATCCCGGCGCCTTTTGCTAGATCGTCGACGGAAAAGTCGGCCAGCGGCCGTTCTTGCAACAGCCGCTCGGCGGTGGCGAGTATCGCCTGCTCGCGGTCGTCACGACAGTGGTGTGACGCGCGGCGGCCCCGCGAGGCCTGCGGATACCGTGTTTGTGTCGGGAGGTCGGACACGCCCGTAACTGTTGGGCACGCCGATATACGTCACCAAAACTGTCGATGAAAACCAGCAATAATGTCGATTAAGAACCGCGCTTTGCTGGCGACTTCTCAGTCGGCCACCGCGATCTCGATGGACAAGCACTCGCTGAGCGCGTGCGCGGCCGCCCAGTCGCCGCCGCACACCGCGCGCTCGAGCTCGTCGACCAACGGGCTGTCGGCACCGAGGTCGGCCAGCCACGCCGCCACCGTCGCCGTGATCTGGTGCGCGGGCACCCGAGCGATGTGTCCCTTGTGGAGGCGGTCGGTCAGCTGGTAGATCGTGGCCGTCGGCCTGCGCTGCGACCAATGAACCATCCATTTCGGTGAATTCATCGTGCCCTCCCCGCTAGCCTCAACGACTCATCCGACCCCGGCGGCGCGTTCAGCTCTAGGGCGCAATAGTACGTCTGTACCAATGCGTTGGCCGGTATTTTCGCCGCGCGAAATCGCGTTTTTTTGAGGTTTTTGGTCATCGGATCGCCTACCTGGCCCTACGGAAATAACGGTTGGGTCAATGCCGCGCCATCGTGGCGCGGCCCCGGTCCATGATGCGTTCCAAAACGTTGTGGGACAGGTCGCCGTCGTTGGCCACCCGTACGAGGCCCCGCCGTCGCAGGAACACGTCGAGCCGTCGGTCCGGTGACCAATCGGCGTAGATCGATCCGAGGTAATGCGACTGCAGGAAGTCCGACGCCAGCGCCTCGAGGTCGGACTCCGTCAACAACGGTGGGGTAACACCCATAGCCGGCAATCTCCTTTGTTCTCCCCGCAACTGCCGCAGCCAAGTTACGTCAGGGGGCGTCACTAAACCGTCACGCACAGATTGCGGAACGGGCCCAAAGTCGCCGGGAGTGCAAAGGCGAAGGTCGAAGCGGTGCAGCGGATGTCAGGCGGTGCCCGGGGATTCCGGTTTGTGGGCGACGATGGCGACGGCGGCCAGCCGCTTGCGGTGCCTGTGGAACGTGCGGCGCATGGTCAGGACCCGCTTGCGGGCGTCGCGATGCGCCAGCACGTTCCTGGCGAATCGCAGCGCGCCGGGAAGCCCTTCGTCGGACACCAGCCGGCGCGGCTGCAGCAGCGCCATCGGCGCCGTCGCGACCTGGTCGACCACCAGTCCGTGCTCGGCGAGCAGGTTCGACCACTCCGCGACCGCCAACGGCCGGGCGTTCACCTTGATCGCCCGGGCGAGTGCCTGCCGGATGTCGATGCTGATCTCCTCGGGCACGTCGTCGGGAGTGAGGGCGAGTTCGTGGATCGCGTAGCGTCCGCCAGGCCGCAATACCCGCGCCGCCTCCGCGACGATGGCCCGCTTGGCCGCGTCGCCCTGCATGCTCAGCATCGCTTCTGAGATGACGACATCGCCGCTGGCGTTGGGCAATCCGGTGTCGGCCGCAAACCTGCTCGTTGTCCTGGCATCAGATCTCCTGCCCCGCAGAGCTTTCCAGCGGCTTGATCCTCGGATGCAGGTCGGGCTTGCGCAGCCCGCGCACGTCAAGTTCGTTGGCCGCCATGGGTTCTCCGACTTCGCCTCTAGTTTTTACAAGTGGCGTTGTGTAAACTCTAGCGCATGACCTACGTGATCGGGAAGCCATGCATCGATGTGATGGACCGCGCCTGCGTCGACGAATGCCCGGTGGATTGCATTTACGAAGGCGGCCGGGCGCTCTACATTCATCCCGACGAATGCGTCGATTGCGGCGCGTGCGAACCGGTATGTCCGGTGGAGGCGATTTACTACGAAGATGACCTGCCCGAGGAGCTCAAACCGCACCTGGCAGAC
Organism: Mycobacterium sp. 1165196.3; assembly: GCF_001673415.1. Lineage (NCBI taxonomy): Bacteria > Bacillati > Actinomycetota > Actinomycetes > Mycobacteriales > Mycobacteriaceae > Mycobacterium > Mycobacterium sp. 1165196.3. The sequence goes on from NZ_LZLU01000122.1 coordinate 15,276, forward strand.
AATGAGGCGTTCTTCGCGGAGACGCTGCCGGGTCGCGATGCCCCCTTGGGGTCCCCGGGCGGGGCGGGCAAGCTCGGTCCGCTCGGTGTCGATACACCGCTGGTGGCGGGCCAGCCCAGTGTCACCGAGGCGTAACGGGCAAGCAGCGGGAGGGGCGCGTTGAAGGTGGACAAGTCGCAGGACTCGTCGGGCGGGGAATCGGCCGGCCGGCGGCGGGCCGTGATGCGGCTGTTGCGGGCGTCGCCGGATCCGATGAGCATCGCCGGGATCGCCGACGTGCTGGGCGTGCACCCCAACACCGTTCGCTTCCATCTCGACAGCCTGGTCGCCGACGGCCAGGTGGAACTCGTCGAATTGGGCCGCAAGGGACCGGGCAGGCCGCCGCTGATGTTCCGGGCGGTCCGGCAGATGGATCGCGGCGGTACGCGGCACTATCGGCTGCTGGCCGAGATTTTGGCGACGGCGTTTGCCACCGAGCGCGATCCCGGCCCCAAGGCCCTGGCCGCGGGCCGGGCGTGGGGGCAGAAGATGGACGCCGAGCTGCACCCGTTGCCCGACGACGCCGACAGCGCCGAAGAGGCGATCGCCCATCTGATCGACGTGCTCGACGAACTCGGCTTCGCCCCCGAGCGACGGGTGAGCGACGGACAGCAGCAGGTCGGGTTGCGGCACTGCCCGTTTCTGGAATTGGCCGAAAACCGCTCCAGTGTGGTGTGCCCGGTGCATCTGGGCCTCATGCAGGGAGCCATGGAGACCTGGGGGGCGCCCGTCTCGGTGGACCGGCTCGACCCATTCGTCGAGCCGGACCTGTGTGTGGCTCACCTGACGCTGCAAGGGGCGGCCAAATGACCACCGGCACAGCGTTTGCCGTCGCGCTGACCTTCGTCTGGCTCGGCATGGTGCTGGCCATCTCGTTCCTGGAAGCCCCGCTGAAATTCCGGGCGCCCAATGTGACGCTGCAGATCGGACTGAGCATCGGGCGGTTGGTCTTTCGGGCGCTGAACACCGTTGAGGTGGCCTTCGCCCTGGTCATCGGGGCCATCGTGGTGGCCGGTCCCACCCGGGCGGGCGTCACGGTGGCCGTCGCCGTCGCGGTCGCCGCCCTGGCGATCCAGCTGGTCGCGGTGCGTCCGGCGCTGACCCGTCGTGCGGACAAGGTGCTCGCCGGATCGGACGGACCGCGCTCGCGCGCCCACTACTTCTACGTCGCGCTGGAGGCGGTCAAGGTGGTCGCCCTCGTGGTGGCGGGGATACTGCTACTGAGCGGCTAACTGCCCACCGACGAGGCCCCAGGCGGCCTTGCAAAGTTCGAAGGACCGACATGGATTCCATCTCGCTGACCGACCTCTCGGCCGCAAAGATCGCCGAGGCCAAGCAATCGCACAGCGGACGCGCCGCCCACACCATCCACGGCGGTCACAGCCACGAGCTTCGCCAGACCGTGCTGGCCCTGCTGGCCGGCCACGACCTGTCCGAACACGACAGTCCCGGCGAGGCGACCCTGCAGGTGCTGCAGGGCCACGTGCGGCTGACCACCAGCGGCGACGCCTGGGACGGCAAGGCCGGCGAATACGTCGCGATTCCGGCCGAACGGCACGCCCTGCACGCGGTCGAGGATTCGGTGGTCCTGCTGACCGTGCTGAAGACCATTCCGTCGGCGCACTAGCCCCGATGTTGTCGACGCCCTGGTCAACGAGCTTCGGATTGCGGGTCCCCATCGTCAACGCCCCGATGGGCGGCGTCGCGGGCGGCCGCCTGGCCGCGGCGGTGACGGCGGCCGGCGGACTCGGCATGGTCGGCATGGGCAGCGTCGCGACCAGAGCGCTACTGGCCGAGCAGCTCCAGCATGTCGAGGGCCGGTTCGGCATCGGCATGGTCGACTGGGTGATGCGCAACGAGGCCGGGCTGCTCGAGGACGCGCTGGCCGCCCGGCCCGTCCTGTTGTCGGTCAGCTTCGGCACCGAATGGTCGTGGGTCGCCAAGGCGCATGACGCCGGAATCCCCACGGTCACACAGGTTTACGATAGCGACGGGGCGCGGCGGGCCGTCGACGCAGGCGTCGACATCCTGGTCGCGCGCGGGTCCGAGGGCGGCGGACATGGCGAGGACAAGCTGGGCCTGCTGCCGCTGCTGGATGCGGTGCTGGACGCCGTCACGGTGCCGGTGCTGGCCAGCGGCGGTGTCGCCTCGGCGCGCAGCCTGGCGGCGGTGCTGGCCGCCGGCGCCAGCGGGGCGTGGGTGGGCACCCGGTTGTCGGCGTGTCCGGAGGCGTTGACCGGCGACACGGGCCGCCGGGCTTTGGTCACGGCCACCGAGACCGACACCGCCGTCACGCGGGTCTTCGACGTCGCCAAGGGCCTGCCCTGGCCCGCACGCTTCCCGTCGCGGGTGTTGGCCAACGACTTCGTCGAGCACTGGACGGGCCACGAGGAGGCGCTGGACGCGGGCGCCTGCGATGAGCTGGCCGCCGCGATCGCCGCCGGCGATTGCCGGATCGCGCCGGTGGATGCCGGTCAGGGCGTGGGGATGATCCGCGACGACGCGTCGGTGGCCGACGTCATCGACGAGATGTGTACCGGCGCCGAGGAATTGCTGTCCCGCTGGGGGCCTACCGGCGGGCGGGCCTGAGCACGACGCAACAGCGGTCCGGGCCGGGACAGAGCCGGGCGTCGGGGCCGTGCGGTGCGAGCGCGTCGGCCACGCCGGTGAGCAGCGCGTGGTTCATGTTGCAGGCCAGCTCCGTCTGCTCCTGGGCCAGCGCGTGGAAGGGACAATTGGCGAGCTCGACCTCGTCGTCGGAAAACCGCGGCTCGTAGCCGTACCGGCCGAGCAGGCTGACCGCGCGCCGCAGCGCGGTCGCGGCGTCGGCGGGCGGTCGCTTGCCGGCGCCGATCGAGTGGCCGTACTCGCGGGCGACGCGGTTGAGCACCTCGGTGACCGGCTCCCCGGTACCGGCCGAGCGGGCGATGGCCGTCGCCATCAGGCGCCCGGCCAGCTCGTATTCGCGCTGCGGAAGGCTGACCGCGATGTCGCGGCGCGCCCGCCGATACAGCTTGGAGGTCCGTCCGGCGCCGGGCCCGGAGCGGCCGGTGCGGCGCGCGAACTCGGTTTCCAGGAGACCCTCGGCGGTGAGCCGGTCCAGGTGAAACTTGGCCTGATGGTGGGGGATTCCCACCGCGTCGGCCGCCTGGTCGCGGCTCACGAGCCCTGGTTGGGCGCACACGAACTGATAGAGCTGGCGGCGCACCGGGTCGGCGAGCGCGCCGATACCAGCGGCGTCGCGCTCCAGGGCGTCCGCGTCGTCCATCGACCACCCGTTCTAACAGACAAAATCCTTGACGCTACAGTCTACCCAATCTAACGTTCAAAATATTATCCGTTAGAAATGGAGGTCGCCATGAGCACCAACCACGTCAGCACCACCAACGCCCTGGCCGATCAGCTGCGGGATCCGGCCTACTCGGCATACTTCGCGCTGCGCGCCGTATTCACGGTCGCGCCCATCGTTTTCGGCCTGGACAAGTTCTTCAACCTGCTGACGCACCCGCATCGCTGGAGCATGTACCTGGCCGGATGGATCGACGATCTGGTGCCCGGCACCGCCGATCAGTGCATGTACCTGGTGGGGGTCATCGAGATCGTGGCCGGGCTGCTGGTTGCGGTGGCGCCGCGGCTCGGCGCCTGGGTGGTCGCGGCGTGGCTGGCCGGCATCATCATCGACCTGGTCAGCGGGCCCGGCTTCTACGACGTCGCGCTGCGCGACTTCGGTCTGCTCGTCGGCGCAATCGCGCTGGCCCGGCTGGCGCAGGGCGTGCACACGGGCGCCATCGGGGGTGCCGTCACCACCCGATGACGGTCACACCGCCCGCAGGTAGCGCCTGGCGATGAGGCGCTGACCGACCTTCACCACCGGCCCGCCGGCCTTGCTCCACCAGGTCGCGGGCCGGGAGAAGGCCGACACCTCTGCGTACACCGCCGAGGTGGCCGGGTCGCGCCGCACCACGAAGCGTTCCTCGCCGGACTCCGGATGGCCCGGCAGGGTGCCATAGCCGAAGCCGCGGATGTCGGGTTCGTCGACGACGTAGACGACGCGGCAGGGTGCCGGCACAAAGCCGAGCTTCACCACCACCACCGCGTCGACGACGGCGATCTCGGAGCTGGCCTGCACGCGCAACCCGGACCCGCGCTGCATGCCCCAGCGCATGACGGCGGCCGCGGCCTGCTCGAAACGCTGCTGGCCCGTGCCGATTTGGCGCTCGGCGTGTTGATGGTCGTAGCCGGCGGGCAGATCGCCGCTCGCGGTCGCCCCCACTTCGGGGTAGGTCAGGGGTAGTTCCTCGAGCGCGCGCAGGTCCACGTGCTCAGCTTGCCACGCCGGGATGCGCGGTGGCATTCGGCGCGTACGGTCTAAAGGTGTGACCGCAGAAAACACGAAAACTGTTGCAGGGGCGTCCGGAACATTCACCTTCGGCGGTGACCTGACCGTCAACCGACTCGGCTTCGGCGCCATGCGCCTGACGGCCAAGGGCGTGTGGGGCCCGCCCGACGACCGCGACGAGTGCGTCCGGGTGCTGCGGCGGGCCGTCGAACTCGGGGTGAACTTCATCGACACCGCCGACTCCTACGGCCCGTACTACTCCGAGGAGATCATCCGCGAGGCGCTACACCCCTACGACGGCCTGGTGATCGCGACCAAGGCGGGGCTGCTGCGCACGGGCCCCGACGTCTGGATTCCGTTGGGCAACCCGAATTACCTGCGCCAGGAATGCGAGATGAGCCTGCGCCGGCTGGGCGTCGACACCATCGACCTGTTCCAGCTGCACCGCATCGATGCGAACTTCCCGCTGGAAGACCAGGTGGGCGAGCTGCTCACCCTGAAGAACGAAGGCAAGATCCGCCACATCGGCCTGTCCGAGATCGACGTCGACCAGCTGAAGACCGCCCTGCGCATCACCGAGATCGTGTCGGTGCAGAACATGTACAACCTGACGGCCCGCAGCGCCGAGCCGCTGCTCGACGAGGCGACCAAACAGGGCATCGGGTTCATCCCGTGGTTCCCGCTGGCGGCCGGGCCGCTGGCGGCCGCCGACGGCCCGCTACAGCGCATCGCCGCCGACCACGACGCCTCGCCGTCACAGTTGGCGCTGGCTTGGCTGCTGAAACGCTCGTCGGTGATGGTGCCGATCCCGGGGACGTCCAAGGTCGCGCACCTCGAGGAGAACGTCGCCGCCGCCGAGATCGAGCTGTCCGACGACGAATTCGAGACGTTGTCGGCGGCCGGCGCCCAGCAGCCGGCCTAACCACCGCGCGAAAGCCCGCCGGCCGGGCAATACGGTGTGGTGGTGGCCGAACACCAGCGACACCCCGGCGGCGGGTTCAATCCGCCGGAACCGACGACCAAGGGCGGGCCCGACTACGGCAGGTTCATCGAGGCCGTGCGCTCGTTGCAGGATCACGCCCGGGCCGCCGACGCGCCCGACGAGGTGATCACCGAGGCGACCGACCTGCTGGAGAAGGTGTCGGCGCTGCTGGCCCCCTACGACGCCGACGAATGGGCGTCCCCGTCGGGCCGGCGGATGGACCTGCCGATGCGCGGCAACATCCTGACCATCCCGATGTCGGCGCACAGAGGCGACGACGGCCGCGTCCACGGCCAGGCCCGCTTCGCCCGGTTCCACCTGGGCCGCAATGGCGCCGTGCACGGCGGCGCGCTGGGCATGCTGTTCGACTCGGTCCTTGGCTTGTCGGCCTCGGTGCTCACCGGCAACCCGCGCCAGCGCACCGCCTACCTCAAGATCGACTACCGCCACATCGTCCCGATCGAAAAGGAACTGCAGTTCGACGCGGGCGTCGATCGGGTGGACGGGCGCAAGATCTTCGTGTCGGGCCGGCTGACCGACGGCGATCGATTGCTGACCGAAGCCGAAGCGCTGTTCGTGCGGCTCAAACCTGGCCAGCCCTGAGCGGGGTCGGCCCCGATAGCATTGCAGCGATCGACGCCTCACACGACCAACCTTGGAGAACCAGCCTCATGAGCGCCCCCGCCAACCACGTCCCGCTTGCCCCTATCCGGGTGCCCGCCGGGACCACCGCGGCCGCCGCGGTCGGCGAAGCCGGGTTGCCGAGGCGCGGCACGCCCGATGCCGTCGTGGTGGTGCGCGACGACTCGGGAAAGCTGCGCGACCTGAGCTGGACGCCCGACGTCGACGCCGAGGTGGTCCCGGTGGCCGCCAACACCGACGAGGGCCGCAGCGTCATCCGGCATTCGGCCGCCCACGTACTGGCCCAAGCCGTCCAGGAGCTGTTCCCGCAAGCCAAGCTTGGGATCGGGCCGCCGATCACCGACGGCTTCTACTACGACTTCGACGTGCCGGAGCCGTTCACACCGGAAGATCTGGCCAAGCTGGAAAAGCGGATGCGCCAGATCGTCAAAGAGGGCCAGCTGTTCGAGCGGCGGGTGTACGAATCCAAGGACCAGGCGCGCACCGAGCTGGCCAACGAGCCGTACAAGCTCGAACTCGTCGACGACAAGTCCGGCGACCCCGAAATAATGGAGGTCGGCCCCCCTGGTTCCAATGACGAACTCACCGCCTATGACAACCTCAATCCCCGTACCCGGCAACGGGTTTGGGGTGACCTGTGCCGGGGTCCGCACATCCCGACGACCAAGCACATCCCGGCGTTCAAGCTGACCCGAAGCTCGGCCGCCTACTGGCGCGGCGACCAGAGCAACGCCAGTCTGCAACGCATCTACGGCACCGCCTGGGAGTCACAGGAGGCGCTGGACGCCTACCTCGAGCTGATCGAAGAGGCCCAGCGCCGCGACCACCGCAGGCTGGGCGTCGAGCTGGACCTGTTCAGTTTCCCCGACGAAATCGGTTCCGGCCTGGCGGTTTTCCACCCCAAGGGCGGCATCATCCGTCGCGAGCTGGAGGAGTACTCGCGGCGCAAGCACATCGAGGCCGGCTACGAGTTCGTCAACACCCCGCACATCACCAAGGAACAGCTGTACATCACGTCGGGCCACCTCGAGTGGTACGCCGACGGCATGTACCCGCCGATGCACCTCGACGCGGAGTTCAACGCGGACGGCACGGTGCGCAAGCCCGGGCAGGACTACTACCTCAAGCCGATGAACTGCCCGATGCACCACCTGATCTACCGGTCGCGCGGCCGCTCGTACCGCGAGCTTCCGTTGCGGCTCTTCGAATTCGGCAGCGTGTACCGCTACGAGAAGTCGGGCGTGGTGCATGGCCTGACCCGGGTGCGCGGCATGACCCAGGACGACGCCCACATCTACTGCACGCGCGAGCAGATGCGCGACGAGCTGACCTCGCTGCTGCGCTTCGTGCTCGACCTGCTGGCCGACTACGGGCTCAACGACTTCTACCTGGAACTGTCCACCAAGGACCCGGAGAAGTACTCGGGCTCCGACGAGATGTGGGACGAGGCCACCGAAGTCCTGCGCGAGGTCGCCGTGGCGTCCGGGTTGCATTTCGTTCCCGACCCCGGTGGCGCGGCGTTCTACGGCCCGAAGATCTCGGTGCAGGTCAAGGACGCGTTGGGCCGCAGATGGCAGATGTCGACCATCCAGCTCGACTTCAACATGCCCGACCGATTCGAGCTGGAATACACCGCGTCCGACGGGTCGCGGCAGCGGCCGGTGCTGATCCACCGCGCGCTGTTCGGATCGATCGAGCGATTCTTCGGCATCCTCACCGAGCACTATGCGGGGGCGTTCCCGGCGTGGCTGGCGCCGGTGCAGGCGGTGGGCATACCGGTCGCCGACGACCACGTGGAATACCTGGAAAGCATTGCCGCACAGTTGAAATCGCACGGTGTGCGGATCGAGGTCGACGCCAGCGACGACCGGATGGCCAAGAAGATCGTCAACCACACCAATCAGAAGGTCCCGTTCATGTTGCTGGCCGGCGACCGCGACGTCGAGGCCGGCGCCGTCAGCTTCCGGTTCGGGGACCGCACCCAGATCAACGGCGTGCCCCGCGACAGCGCGGTCGACGCGATCGTGAAGTGGATCGCCGATCGCGAGAATTCCGTGCCCACAGCCGAACTCGTGAAAGTGTCAAGTGGTGAGTGACTGTGAGTGATCGCCAACCCGCCGAGCAGGGCACCGATGACACCATCCTGGACAGGGGTGTCGGCGAGCAAGACCACCTGCAGCGGCTGTGGACGCCGTACCGGATGACCTACCTGGCCGAGGCGCCGCTGAAGCGCGACCCCAACTCGTCGAGCAAGAGCGAGCAGCCGTTCACCGACATTCCGCACCTCGCCGACGAAGACGGCCTGGTAGTCGCCCGCGGCGAACTCGTCTACGCCGTGCTCAACCTGTACCCGTACAACCCCGGCCACCTGATGGTGGTGCCCTATCGGCGGGTTTCCGAACTGGAGGATCTGACCGACCCGGAAAGCGCGGAGCTGATGTCCTTCATTCAGAAGGCAATTCGCGTCATCAAGAACGTGTCCCGGCCGCACGGTTTCAACGTCGGCCTGAACCTGGGGACGTCGGCGGGTGGCTCGCTGGCCGAACACCTGCACGTGCACGTGGTGCCGCGCTGGGGTGGCGACGCGAATTTCATCACCATCATCGGCGGGTCCAAGGTGATCCCGCAATTGCTGCGCGAGACGCGTCAGCTGCTGGCCACGGAGTGGACGAAACAACCATGAGCAAAATGCCGTTCCTGTCGCGGGCGGCGTTCGCGCGGCTGACCACTCCGACCGCACGGGCATGCCTGCGGCTGGGATTGACCCCCGACGTCGTCACCGTCCTGGGCACCATCATCGCGGTGGCCGGGGCGCTGATCCTGTTCCCGATGGGCAAGCTGTTCATCGGCACGCTGGTGGTCTGGTTCTTCGTCCTCTTCGACATGCTCGACGGGGCGATGGCCCGGGAACGCGGCGGCGGCACTCGATTCGGCGCGGTGCTGGACGCCACCTGTGACCGGGTCAGCGACGGCGCGGTGTTCTGCGGGCTGCTGTGGTGGATCGTCTTCGGCCTGCACGACAAGCTGCTGGCGGTGGCGACGCTGATCTGCCTGGTCACCTCGCAGGTGATCTCCTACATCAAGGCCCGCGCGGAAGCCAGCGGGCTGCGCGGCGACGGCGGCCTGATCGAACGGCCGGAGCGGCTGATCATCGTGCTGGTCGGCGCGGGAGTGTCGGACTTTCCCTACGTCGCCTGGCCGCCCGCGCTACCGGTCGCCATGTGGGTGCTGGCGCTGGCCAGCCTGCTCACCTGCGCGCAGCGGCTGCACGCGGTGCGCACCTCGCCGGGGGCGACCGACCGGCTGGTCGGATCGGACGGCCCGTGATTCCCACTCCGCCGGGCATGAAAACGCTTGGGGCACAACGCCGGATGGCCCGCCAGCTGGCCAGCCGGACGGTGGGCCGCCTGACCGGCGGGATGGGCGCCGACTGGGCATACGCCTCGGGGTGGATGGCGGTGCGGGCGATGCCGGAGTTCGCCGCGCGCAACGCCTTCGAGGCCGGGGCTCGCTATGCCGCGCGCGGCGGCGGCCCCGACCAGCTGCGCAAGAACCTGGCCCGCGTCATTGCTGTGCCGCCCGAGGAGGTGCCGGACTCGCTGATGCGGGCCTCGCTGGCCTCCTACGCCCGCTACTGGCGCGAGGCGTTCCGGCTGCCGGGCATGGACCTGGTTGCGGTGGGACGCGCGCTGCACGACTCGGTGCTGGGGCGAGAGAACATCGAGGCGGCGCTGGCCAGCGGCCGCGGCGCGGTGATCGCCTTGCCGCACAGCGGCAACTGGGACATGGCCGGGGTATGGCTGGCGCAGACCCACGGCACCTTCACCACCGTCGCCGAGCGCCTCAAACCCGAGTCGCTCTATCGGCGCTTCATCGCCTACCGCGAGGGCCTCGGCTTCGAGGTGCTGCCGCTGTCCGGGGGAGAGCGGCCGGCGTTCGACGTGTTGTGCGATCGGCTGCGGGCCAACCGGGTGGTGTGCCTGATGGCCGAGCGCGACCTGACCCGCACCGGCGTGCAGGTCGACTTCTTCGGTGAGCCCACCCGGATGCCGGCCGGGCCGGCGAAGCTCGCGATCGCGACCGGCGCGGCCCTGCTGCCGGCGCACTGCTGGTTCGAGGAGCGGGGCTGGGGCGTCGACATACAGTCGCCGCTGGATTGCACCGGCGGCGACGTCGGCGCCATCACCCAGGTGTTGGCCGATCATTTCGCCAAGAACATCGCCGCCCGTCCCGAGGACTGGCACATGATGCAGCCGCAGTGGCTGGCCGACCTCCCGGAAGCCAAGCAGGCCCGGCTAAAGGACACCTGATGCGGATCGGGATGGTCTGCCCCTACTCGTTCGACGTTCCGGGCGGGGTGCAGTCGCACGTCCTGCAACTGGCCGAGGTGATGCGCGCCCGGGGCCATGACGTCAGCGTGCTCGCGCCGTCCTCGCCGCACGCCGCGCTGCCCGACTACGTCGTCTCGGCCGGCAAGGCCGTCCCGATTCCCTACAACGGGTCCGTGGCCCGGCTGCGGTTCGGGCCGGCCACTCATCGCAAGGTCAAAAAGTGGCTCGCCGAAGGCGAATTCGACGTGTTGCACCTGCACGAGCCGAACGCACCGAGCCTGTCCATGCTGGCCCTCAACATCGCCGAGGGCCCGATCGTGGCGACGTTTCACACGTCGACCACCAAATCGCTGACGCTGACGGTGTTTCAGGGCATCCTGCGCCCGATGCACGAGAAGATCGTCGGCCGGATCGCGGTCTCCGACCTGGCGCGACGCTGGCAGATGGAGGCGCTGGGCACCGATGCGGTGGAGATCCCCAACGGCGTCGACGTCGCCTCGTTCGCCTCCGCCCCGCCCCTGGACGGCTACCCGCGCGCCGGCAAGACCGTGCTGTTCCTGGGCCGCTACGACGAACCGCGCAAGGGCATGTCGGTGCTGCTCGAGGCGCTGCCCGGGCTGGTCGAGCGGTTCGATGACGTGCAGCTGCTGGTCGTCGGCCGCGGCGACGAGGACCAATTGCGCGTCGCGGCAGGCGAATTCGTGGACCGCCTCCGCTTTCTGGGCCAGGTCGACGATGCCGGGAAGGCCTCGGCCATGCGCAGCGCGGACGTGTATTGCGCGCCCAACCTCGGCGGGGAGAGCTTCGGCATCGTCCTCGTCGAGGCGCTGGCCGCCGGGACGCCGGTGGTGGCCAGCGACCTGGACGCCTTCCGGCGCGTGCTGGCCAACGGTGACGTGGGCTGCCTGGTGCCCGTCGGCGACAGCGACGCGCTTGCCGATGCGCTGATCGCGGTGCTGGAGGATGATGTGCTGCGGGAACGATATGTGGCGGCCGGTTCGGCAGCTGTCCAGCGCTACGACTGGTCAGTGGTCGCCAGCCAGATCATGCGGGTGTACGAGACGGTCGCCGCGTCAGGCGCCAAGGTTGAGGTGGCCAGTTGATGACATGGCTGATTGTCGCCATCGCGGTCTTCGTCGCGGTGCTGGCGGTCGTCGGCGCCTGGGCCTACCGGACCGCCAACCGGCTGGACCGGCTGCACGTCCGCTACGACCTGTCCTGGCAGGCACTCGACGGCGCGCTGGCCCGGCGCGCGGTGGTGTCGCGCGCGGTCGCCATCGACGCCTACGGCGGCGCGTCCGAAGGGCGACGGCTGGCGGCGCTGGCCGACGCCGCCGAAGGCGCGCCCCGGCCCGCGCGGGAGAACGCCGAGAACGAGCTGTCGGCCGCGCTGGCCGTCGTCGATCCGGCGTCGCTGCCGGCCGGGCTGATCGCCGAGCTGGCCGACGCCGAGGCCCGGGTGGTGCTGGCCCGCCGCTTCCACAACGACGCGGTCCGCGACACCCTGGCCCTGGCCGAACGGCCCCTGGTGCGGCTCTTTCACCTGGGCGGCACCGCGGCGCTGCCGAGCTATTTCGAGATCGTCGAGCGACCACACGCGCTGGCCCACGGCGATCACGGCGTCCTCAACCACCGCACCTCGGCGCGCGTCGTGCTGCTCGACGAGACCGGCGCGGTGCTGCTGCTGTGCGGGTCGGACCCCGCGCTGGCCGAGCGGCACGCGCCGAAATGGTGGTTCACGGTGGGCGGCGAAGTTCAGCAAGGGGAGCGGCTGGCCGAGGCCGCCGCGCGGGAGCTGGCCGAGGAAACCGGCCTGCGGGTCGCGCCGGCCGAGATGATCGGGCCGGTCTGGCGCCGCGACGAGGTCTTCGAGTTCAACGGCTCGCTGATCGACAGCGAGGAGTTCTACTTCGTCTACCGCACCCGGCGGTTCGAGCCGTCGCGCACCGGACGAACCGAGCTGGAACGCAGCTACATCCACGGCCACCGCTGGTGTGACGCTGCTGACATCGCGCAGCTGGTGGCGGCGGGGGAGACGGTGTATCCCATGCAGCTATCCGGACTGCTCACCGACGCGGCCGCGCTGGCCGGCGGCCGCGCGCCCGGCCCGCTGCTGTCCATCCGCTGACTCCGCGTGGTGAACGCGGCCAAAGCGCCTCATTAGACTGGGTCGACAACGGTTGAAGGAGATCAAGCAGTGAGTACCGCCCACCCCCCGAACGGCAACGGGCGAACCGGGACGGCGCGCGTCAAGCGCGGCATGGCCGAGATGCTCAAGGGCGGCGTCATCATGGACGTCGTCACCCCCGAGCAGGCCAAGATCGCCGAGGCCGCCGGCGCCGTGGCCGTCATGGCGCTGGAACGGGTGCCCGCCGACATCCGCGCCCAGGGCGGGGTGTCGCGGATGAGCGACCCGGACATGATCGAGGGCATCATCGCCGCGGTGACCATCCCGGTGATGGCCAAGGCCCGCATCGGCCACTTCGTCGAGGCGCAGATCCTGCAGAGCCTCGGCGTGGACTACGTCGACGAGTCCGAGGTGCTCACCCCGGCCGACTACACCCACCACATCGACAAATGGAAGTTCACCGTGCCGTTCGTGTGCGGGGCGACCAACCTCGGTGAGGCGCTGCGGCGCATCAGCGAGGGCGCGGCCATGATCCGCTCCAAGGGCGAGGCCGGCACCGGCGACGTCTCCAACGCGACCACGCACATGCGGGCCATCGGCGGCGAGATCCGCCGCCTGACATCGCTGTCCGAAGACGAATTGTTCGTGGCCGCAAAGGAATTGCAGGCCCCCTACGACCTGGTCGTGGAGGTGGCCCGGGCGGGCAAGCTGCCGGTGACGCTGTTCACCGCGGGCGGCATCGCCACCCCGGCGGATGCGGCGATGATGATGCAGCTCGGCGCCGAGGGCGTGTTCGTGGGCTCGGGCATCTTCAAGTCCGGTGACCCCGCCGCGCGCGCTGCCGCGATCGTCAAGGCGACCACGTTCTACGACGACCCCGACGTGCTGGCCAAGGTGTCGCGCGGGTTGGGCGAGGCGATGGTCGGCATCAACGTCGAACAGATCGCGGAGCCGCACCGGCTGGCCGAACGCGGCTGGTAAAACTTCTCCGTGGCGATCGAAGAGATTCTTGATCTCGAGCAACTCGAGTTCAACATCTACCGGGGCAGCATCTTCAGCCCAGAGTCGGGATTTTTGCAGCGCACCTTCGGGGGGCATGTAGCCGGGCAGTCGCTGGTGTCGGCGGTGCGCACCGTCGACCCGCACTATCAGGTGCATTCGCTGCACGGGTACTTCCTGCGGCCCGGGGACGCCAAGGAGCGCACGGTCTTCATCGTCGAGCGCTCCCGCGACGGCGGGTCCTTCGCCACCCGGCGGGTGAACGCCATCCAGCACGGCGAAATCATCTTTTCCATGGGCGCCTCCTTCCATACAGACCAGGAGGGCATCCACCACCAGGACCCGATGCCGGCCGCGCCGCCGCCGGACGGGCTGCCGGGGCTGGACTCGATCAAGGTCTTCGACGACGCCGGATTCAAGCAGTTCGAGGAGTGGGACGTCTGCATCGTGCCGCGCGATCGGCTGCAGCTGTCGCCGGGCAAGGCTTCCCAGCAGCAGGTGTGGTTCCGCCATCGTGATCCGCTGCCGGACGACCCGGTGCTGCACATCTGCGCGCTGGCCTACATGAGCGACCTGACGCTGCTGGGATCGGCCCAGGTCACCCATCTCGACGTGCGCGAGCACCTGCAGGTGGCGTCGCTGGACCACGCGATGTGGTTCATGCGGGCGTTCCGGGCCGACGAATGGCTGCTCTACGACCAGAGCTCGCCGTCGGCCAGCGGCGGCCGCTCGCTGTGCCAGGGCAAGATCTTCACCCAGTCCGGTGAGATGGTCGCGGCGGTCATGCAGGAGGGGCTGACCCGCTTCAAGCGCGGATACCAGCCGACGTGAGCGCGCCGTGACCCATCCCAGGATCGGGGTGCTGGCGCTGCAGGGCGACACCCGCGAACACCTGGCCGCCCTGGGCGAGGCCGGCGCCGAATCGATGCCGGTGCGGCGGCGCAGCGAGCTCGAGTCGGTCGACGGGTTGGTCATCCCCGGTGGCGAATCGACCACCATGAGCCATCTGCTGGGAGATCTCGGGCTGCTGGAGCCGTTGCGGGGCCTGCTGGCCGACGGGCTGCCCGCCTACGGCGCCTGCGCCGGGATGATCCTGCTGGCCAGCGAGATTCTGGACGCCGGCGCGGGCGGGCGCGAGGCGCTACCGCTGCGGGCGATCGATATGACGGTGCGGCGCAACGCTTTTGGACGACAGGTCGACTCGTTCGAGGGTGACATCCCGTTCGCTGGGCTCGACGATCCGGTGCGCGCGGTGTTCATCCGCGCCCCCTGGGTGGAGCGCACGGGCGACGGCGTCGAGGTGCTGGCCAGCGCGGCCGGACATGGCGTCGCGGTGCGGCAAGGACGCAACCTGGCGACGGCGTTTCACCCCGAGATGACCGGCGACCGGCGCATCCACCACCTGTTCGTCGACCTCGTCACCGGAGGTGACGATTGACCGCACCGGGGCCGCCGAGCGTCACGCAGGAGTGACGTCCGGTAACGACTGCCATGCTGGCGTGACGGTCGGCGCATCGGGCGTCCACGTAGACTCGTCTGGCCACAAAAACAAGAGGACTTTCAGATAGGACAGCGATGAGCGGCCATTCCAAGTGGGCCACTACCAAGCACCAGAAGGCCGTCAAAGACGCGCGCCGGGGCAAGGAGTTCGCCCGGCTGATCAAGAACATCGAGGTCGCCGCCCGCACCGGCGGCGGTGACCCGGCGGGCAACCCGACGCTCTACGACGCCATCCAGAAGGCGAAGAAGACCTCGGTGCCCAACGACAACATCGAGCGCGCCCGCAAGCGTGGGGCGGGCGAGGAAGCCGGCGGCGCCGACTACCAGACCATCATGTACGAGGGCTACGGGCCCAACGGCGTGGCGGTGCTCATCGAGTGTCTGACCGACAACCGCAACCGGGCCGCCGGCGAGGTCCGGGTCGCGGTCACCCGCAACGGCGGCAACATGGCCGATCCCGGCTCGGTGTCCTACCTGTTCACCCGCAAGGGCGTCGTCACGCTGGAGAAGAACGGCCTGACCGAGGACGACGTGCTGACCGCGGTGCTGGACGCCGGCGCCGAGGACGTCAACGACCTCGGCGACAGCTTCGAGATCATCTCCGAGCCGACCGACCTGGTCGCGGTACGCACCGCACTACAGGACGCCGGCATCGACTACGAGTCCGCGGAGGCCAGCTTCCAGCCGTCCGTCAGCGTGCCGGTCGACGTCGAGGGCGCGCGCAAGGTGTTCAAGCTCGTCGACGCCCTGGAGGACAGTGACGACGTGCAGAACGTCTGGACGAACGTCGACCTGTCCGACGAGGTGCTGGCCGCGCTCGACGAAGAATAGGCCTGCGGCGTCAGGGTACGATATCCCACCCCTGGCCTGGATCTCCATTGCACCAGCGGGTTGACACCCAGGTCCCCGGGTCGGGGCCGCCGAGGACGGCGAGGCAACCACCCAGGACGGCCGTGATCTGGCCGTTGGGCTGCACGTTCCACCGCTGGCTGTCCCAACAGGCCACGAGGTGCGCCGCCCCCGTGCCGTCGGAATTCAGGCATTGCCCGGGAAAGGCCGCGCTCTCGAGTCGCCCGATACCGCTGAGAGTCCAACGCTGCGAGTCCGCACCGTTGCACGGGTTGACCACCACCGGGGCCAGCCATCCCGATCCCGGGCCGTCCACACAGGCATCGCCTAACCGGCTTCTCAACTGGACCGGACCATCGGCACTTGCCCCACCAGCACCGAGCATCGCGAGACCGAACACTGTGCCCAACAGCACGAGGGCCCGGCGCGCCTCGCCCACCAACCGCGGTTTCTGCATTTCGGTTCGGTCCTTTCGTTCGCGGAGACGACACGCCGGCTCAGGGTGGCCACTTTTCGCGGGCCCGACCCCGGTTTTAGTCGTAGCCGTGCCGCATGTCCTCGACGATGCGCGGATTGTCCAGGGTCGACGGCTCCACCGGCCGCGGGCCGATGTCACCGGAGAAGACGCCGGCGGCGTCGAGCACCTGCTGATTGAGGAAACGCAGCGGCGGCGCATTCGCGGGCACCCTCGGTGCGGGGGCGGCGTCGCCGCGCTGGGCCAGGGCGAATCCCCAGTCCCCGAACGTGGGCACGTGCACGTGATACGGCGTGACGGCGTAGCCGGCGGCGCGGATCGTCGACACCGTGCGCCAGTACGCCGTCGGGGTGGAGAAGGGGCTGCCCGCCTGCACCGCCATCAGCCCACCGGGCGTCAGCGCGCGGGCGATCAGCGCGTAGAACTCCGTCGAGTACAACCGGCCCAGCACCGGTGTGTCGGGGTCGGGAAGGTCGACGATGACCGCGTCGAAGCGGTCCACGTTCGGCCGGCGTAACCAGTTCATCGCGTCCTCGGTCACCATGGCCACCCGCGGGTTGTCCAACGAACCGCCGTTGGCGCTGCGCAGCGTGGTGCGCGCGATGTCGATCACCGCGGGGTCGAGCTCGACCTGCACGATCGTGGAAATGCCGGGGACACGCAGCAATTCGCGGGCCGCCAGGCCGTCTCCGCCGCCGAGCACCAGCACCGATCGCGCGCCTTGGGAAACCCCGCCGAGGGCGGGGTAGACGAGACTCTCGGTGTAGCGGTATTCGTCGCGGGTGGAGAACTGCAGCCCGCCGTCCAGATACAGCCGGGTGTCGTTGCCGCGGCGGGTCACCACGATCTCCTGATAGGCCGTGTGCCGATAGGCGATGATCGGGTCCGCGTAAAGCCTTTGCCTGCTTGTGGTTTCGATGTCCGCCGAGCGCAACAGCAGGGTGGCCAGCAGCGCCGCGGCGGCGGCCAGCGCGCCCAGCGCCAACGCCAGCTGCCGTATCGAAACCACTTGGCGCAGAAGGAAAACCGCCACGACGGCCGCCGCGGCCAGGTTGATCATGCCGGTGGCCGCGGCGCCCCGGATCATCCCCAGTTGCGGCAGCAGCAGGAACGGCCAGACCAGCCCGCCCAGCAGCGCGCCCAGGTAGTCCGCGGCGTTGAGGTTGGCCAGCGTGCGGCCGGCATCGGCCGCCTGGTCTTCGTCGGGCCCTGTCCGGCCCCGGTGCAGCAGCGTCATCAGCAGCGGCACCTCGGCCCCGACCAGGCCGCCGATCAGCGCGGTGCCCACCGCCAGCACCCACGTCGACCCGTCCACGAACGCGAACGCCACGTACAGCGCCGCCGCCGACAGGCCGCCGACGATGCCCAGCAGCGCTTCGACGGCGATGAAGGTGATCGCGGCGTGCGCCAGCAGGGGTTTGACCACCAGGGCGCCCACGCCCAGCGCGGCGATGTAGCCCGCGACGATCAGCGACGTGGCGACGATGCCGCCGCCGTCTAGGCTCGCCGACAGCGTCAGCAGCGCGAGTTCGTAGATGATGCCGCACGCCGCGCAGGCCGCCACGGCGGCCAGCAACAGCGCCCGCCACCGCCCCGACGTCGCCGCGGGCCGCATCGCCTCGGGCGCCCGCACCTCGCCCGCAGACCCGACCGCGCTCATGACACCGCCGCGGCGGTCACCCCTCCCACGGCGAGCAGTATCAGCGCCACCGCGAACGATCCCGGATGCAGCTCGGGCTCGTCGATGTGCTCGTGGAAACTGCCCGGGATCAGCAGGTGCATGGTCAACAGCGCGACGCCCAGCAGGATCACGCCCATCAACCCGTACACCGCCACGCCCACCAGGCCCTGGCCCAGCTGGCTGTAGCTGTTGGCGATCGCGGTGATGATCACGATCGTCAGCGCGATGTACATCGCGCCGGCGACCACCACCGCGTTGGGCCGGCGGTCGATGAACACCAGCTGGCGCAGCTTGCCCGGGGTCAGCACGTCGACCGCGTAAAACCCGACGAGCAGCACGGCCATGCCGACCGCGAAGTACAGGATGGTCGCGACCGCGCCTTTCAGCACGGGATTGAGGTCGACGGTGCCGATCTCGACGGCGAGATACATGGTGCTCTCCTTTGCGGTGGTGGGAGTCATTTGGTTCCGCCGGGGCCGCCGGGGGTGCCTCCGGCGCCACCCGATGGGGATCCGGGGGAAAACCCGGGGCCGAGGAAGATGAAGGCGCCGTGGCTGTATCCGGCGCTCAGGGGTTCGACGCGGATGCTGCACGGGTAGCCGCCGTCGGGCCCGACGATCACGATGTTGTTGCTGTAGCGCAGGTACTCGGTTTTGCCGTTGTCGGCCCGCGCGTTGGGTTCGGCATAGTCGGCGAGCGCGTCGGCCACCTGGTCGGGGGACCCGCTGCACTGGTAGCGAGTCCCGTTCACGTCGCGGGCGTATTCGTGATAGTGCCCGGCGACGTATGACCCGATGTTCTTCTGCAACAAGATGATTCCGAAGATCAGGCACACCAGGCCGGCGGCGCCCAGCACGCCGGCGATCACGAACAGGCGGTTGCGGCTCACGGGCGCCACCGGCTGGCCGTGTGGACCACCGTTCCGCCGTGCCGCCCCGGGTAGAGGTGCCAGGTCCGCCAGCGCCAGCCGGCGCCGTCGGCTTCGGCGGCCAGCACGGTCAGTGCGGCGTCGTCGCCGGGGAAGGTGCCGCCGAGCCAGCCCGCCCGGCGGGCGCACCGGGCGCGCAGGTCCCGTGCGAGCCGGCGAAAGCTCGCCTCGTCGTGGGTGTCGGTGCGCGACCGCAGGCGGTAACCGGGCGCGTCGGTGCGCTCGGGCAGGTCGGCCCCGAGATTGCGCGCGGTGCAAGAGATTTCCTCCGAGAACGCCTGCTCCACCGCGACGACGTGTGAGGCCCCGAGCACCCCGAGCAGTAGCGCCGGGCCGCCGCCGGGGTGGTCGAGCCGGCAGCTGGCCAGCGGCGCGGGCACGGGTGCGTTGAGGGCCAGCCCCAGCCGTTCGCCGGATACATCGGCCGGGGTCACGGCGAGCTGATGAAGGGGCACCGACCTGACCTTCTGCGCTACGCCGGGCTGGGTGGGGGCGCCGAATACACGGTGATCTCGCCGGGCGAGACGGACTTGCCCGTCGAGACCTCCCAGGGCATGTCCGGGGCCCAGCGCTCGAACGAGAGCAGCGCTGACTCGTCGGCGTTGGTGCAGTCGACGAACTCCATCTCGCCGCCGGCCGGCAGGCCGGTGGTGCCCTCGGTGGTATAGGAGGCGCGGCCGCGTTCGGACTCGTGGAACATCACGCCGTCGACGACGTAGGGGTCGCCGGGCCGCAGCGGCACGTCCTTGCGGGTCACCCACAGCGCGAGTTCCAGGCGCCCGTCGTCCTCCTCGACGCTGAACCAGAGCGGCTGGTCGCCGCCCTCTAGCAGGTGCTCCCACCAGACGAAGGGGCCCTCGCGGAAGGTGACCGAACCGCGCACGATGTAGTCGGTACCGCCGTAGCTGACGATGGCGCCGGGCCCGAGCTGGCGCGGCCCGAACTGGGGCATCGCGTCGGCGGCGAGCGGATCCGGGCGCCCGCCCCGCTGGGCCGGCTGCTTGGGCCGCCGCAAAGCCACCACTAACACCACGATGGACGCGATGAAGAGCACCACGGCGATCATGACCAGCAGAGATCCCACGCCAACCCCTTCGTTGCCACCTTGCTCGAGCGAACGTGGGCTAAAGCTAACAGCTTTTTCGCGGGTTCGGCGCCGTAACGTCGCGGCGGGAATCGGGGGTGGCGCCGCGTGTCCTACCCGGGCCCGTCGGCGCCGGCCGCTAGGGTATCGAACAGCTGTTCTACTAGGTGGGAGCGGGAATGCGGGTGATGGGCGTCGATCCCGGCCTGACCCGATGCGGTCTGTCGGTCGTCGAAAGCGGGCGCGGGCGCACGGTGGTGGCGCTGGACGTCGACGTGGTGCGCACCCCGTCGGACGCACCACTGGCCGAGCGGCTGCTGCGGATCAGCGACGCCGTCGAGCATTGGCTGGCCACCCACCAACCCGACGTCGTGGCGATCGAGCGGGTGTTCTCCCAACTGAACGTGTCGACGGTGATGGGCACCGCCCAGGCTGGCGGCGTGGTCGCGCTGGCGGCCGCCAAACGCGGCATCGACGTGCACTTCCACACCCCCAGCGAGGTCAAGGCCGCGGTCACCGGCAACGGCGCGGCCGACAAGGCGCAGGTCACCGCGATGGTCACCAGAATCCTTGCGCTGCAAGCCAAACCGTCGCCGGCCGACGCCGCCGACGCGTTGGCCCTGGCGATCTGTCACTGCTGGCGGGCCCCGATGATCGCCCGGATGGCCGCGGCCGAAGCGATGGCCGCCGAGCAGCGCGAGAAATACCGCGCCAAGTTGGGCGCCAAGCTGAAGGCCGCGCGATGATCGCCTCTGTGCGGGGCGAGGTCCTCGAGGTGGCGCTCGATCACGTGGTGATCGAGGCCGCCGGCGTCGGCTACCGGGTGAACGCGACCCCGTCGACCCTGTCCACGTTGCGGGCCGGGACCGAGGCGCGGCTGATCACCGCGATGATCGTGCGCGAGGACTCGATGACGTTGTACGGCTTCACCGACACCGATACCCGCGACCTGTTCCTGACGCTGCTGTCGGTGTCCGGGGTGGGGCCCCGGCTGGCGATGGCGACGCTGGCCGTGCACGACGCCGCGGCGCTGCGTCAGGCGCTGTACGACGGCGACGTCACCGCGCTCACCCGGGTGCCCGGCATCGGCAAGCGCAGCGCCGAACGGATGGTCCTGGAACTGCGCGACAAGGTCGGCGCCGCCGGGGCGGGCGGGGGAGCGTCGCCGGGTGCGGCGCTCAACGGCCACGCGGTCCGCGGGCCGGTGGTGGAGGCGTTGGTGGGGCTCGGGTTCGCCGTCAAGCAGGCCGAGGAAGCCACTGACAAGGTGCTGGCCGCCGAGCACGACGCCACCACCTCGGGCGCCCTGCGCGCCGCCCTGTCGTTGCTGGGCAAGGCCCGATGAGTCCGCACGACGTCGGCGACGACTACGCGGACCGGGAGGTCTCCGGCGCGCTGGCGTCCGGCGAGGGCGACATCGACGTCAGCCTGCGGCCGCGCTCGCTTCGCGAGTTCATCGGCCAGCCGCGGGTGCGCGAACAGCTGCAGCTGGTCATCGAGGGCGCCAAAAACCGTGGCGGCACACCGGATCACATCCTGCTGTCCGGTCCGCCGGGCCTGGGCAAGACGTCGCTGGCGATGATCATCGCTGCCGAGCTGGGGTCCTCGCTGCGGCTGACGTCCGGGCCCGCGCTGGAACGTGCCGGTGACCTGGCGGCCATGCTGTCCAACCTCGTCGAGCACGACGTGCTGTTCATCGACGAGATCCACCGCATCGCGCGGCCCGCCGAGGAGATGCTGTACCTGGCCATGGAGGACTTCCGGGTCGACGTGGTGGTCGGCAAGGGTCCCGGCGCGACGTCGATCCCCCTGGAAGTGGCGCCCTTTACCCTGGTCGGCGCCACCACCCGGTCCGGCGCGTTGACCGGCCCGCTGCGCGACCGGTTCGGTTTCACCGCGCACATGGACTTCTACGAGCCCGCCGAGCTGGAGCGGGTGCTGGCCCGCTCCGCCGGGATCCTGGGCATCGAGCTGGGCGGCGATGCGGCCGAGGAGATCGCCCGCCGTTCGCGCGGGACGCCGCGGATCGCCAACCGGCTGCTGCGCCGGGTTCGCGACTTCGCCGAGGTGCGCGCCGACGGCGTGATCACCCGCGATGTCGCCAAGGCCGCGCTGGCGGTGTACGACGTCGACGAGCTGGGCCTGGACCGGCTGGACCGGGCGGTGCTCTCGGCGCTGACCCGCAGCTTCGGCGGCGGCCCGGTCGGGGTGTCGACGCTGGCGGTGGCGGTGGGCGAGGAGGCCACCACCGTCGAGGAGGTGTGCGAGCCGTTCCTGGTCCGCGCCGGCATGGTCGCGCGGACCCCGCGCGGCCGGGTGGCCACCGCCCAGGCGTGGACGCACCTCGGCATGGTCCCGCCGGCCGGGGTCACCGGGCTGGGCCAACCCGGCCTGTTCGACTAGCGGCTGGTTCGGTGCCCGCCGGGCCGTTTCGCGGCCAAATCGTGACCTTTGCGCCCAGCGGGGTCCGGCCCTTCGCGCGGTCCGGCGTCCGGCCTGGTCAGACCCGCTAGACCGCCGCCGGTCAGGCGCCGGGCCATCCGTGTGCACCCCCGCTGCGACCGCCCCAGCAAACACGCGCGCGGCCGTCGACCGGTTACACCCCGGCATCGCCGGGTAACCAGGCTCACAGCAGCGATACCTGTTGAAGGAGGTTCCGATGAGGACCACGAGCGACGACTACGACCGACCCCGCGCGCTGTACATGCCACGCACCCGCGGCGCGCTAACCGGGCTACTGCTGATACTGCTGGGCGCGTGGGGCGCACTGGTGCCCTTCTTCGGGCCCAACGTCGACTGGGCGTACATGGCCGATCCGGCCTGGACGTGGACCACGGCCAAGGGCTGGCTGGAGGTGCTCCCCGGCGTCGCGACGGCGGTGGGCGGCCTGCTGGTGCTCATGTCCGGCAATCGGGCCAGCGCCGTGTTCGGCGGCTGGCTGGCGGTCGTCGGCGGCGCGTGGTTCGTGGTCGGCCGCGCGTTCGCGTCGACGCTCCGGATCGGCGACGTCGGGCAACCGGCGGCGGCGACGGACCTCAAACGCGCCCTGCTCGAGGTCACCTACTTCACCGGCCTGGGTGCGCTGATCGTGTTCCTGGGCGGCGCCGCGGTGGCGCGGCTGGCCGTGCGGCACGCGCGCGACGTCGTGGTGACCCACCCGGCGCCGGTCGCGGGCGAGGCCGTGCCGGCCGCCGAACCGGCCATGTACGACGAGACCCGCGGCGCGGCGCCGGCGCGGACCGACGCCGTCGCGGCCGGACCGCAGCCCCGCGGGCGCACGGGTGGCGGACTGTTCCGCCGGCGCACCGGCGAAGGCGGTGGCCTGTTCCACCGGCACCACCACGCGGGCGCCTGACCCGCTGAGTCGGCAAGGCCCCGGTAGCCCTCGGCTACCGGGGCCTTGCCGCGTCAGGCTGGCCCGGTCAACCCCCGATCGGTAGAGTTCACCGGCGCCCGAACAGCGAGGAGGAGCGATGATCGCCGCCGGATTGGTGTTCGCCGCGCTGGCGGCGTTGCTGCACGTCTACATCTTTGTGATCGAATCGTTGACCTGGACCTCGCCGCGCACCCGCGCCACCTTCGGCACCACCGCGGCCGACGCCGAGACCACCAAGGCGCTGGCGTTCAACCAAGGCTTCTACAACCTTTTCCTGGCCATCGTCACCGGCGTGGGCATCGCCGCAGTCGCGTTGGGGCACAGGGGCATTGGAGCGGCGCTCGTCTTTGCCGGCGTCGGGTCGATGGCCGCGGCGGCGGTGGTGCTGGTCGCGTCGGCGCGCGACAAGGCCCGTGCCGCCGCGACGCAGGGCACGTTTCCCGCGATCGCGATCGTGCTGCTGTTGCTCGGCCTTCACTAGTAACACCAGTCTCACCAGCCTCAAAAGCCCCCGGCTAGCGGTGGCTTTCGTTTGCCGTGTGGGTTAGTAGTGGAAGGCGCTGGGTAACCATCCCAGGCCGGAATCAGACCCGGTATTCAACGAGGGGATGTCATGAAATACGCACAAGACGGCCAAACCCGCGGGCTCAGTATGCCGCGTTCGCGAGGCGCGGTCAGCGGATTGCTCCTGGTCATTTTGGGAGCCTGGGGGGCGTTAATACCGTTTGTTGGTCCGCACTTTAATTTCGCCTATACACCGGACCGGGATTGGGCGTGGAGCTCCGCCCGCGGCTGGCTGGAAGTGGCTCCGGGCGCGGCCACCGTGCTCGGCGGCCTGTTGTTGATCGTCGCGGGAAACCGGGTCGCCGCCATGCTGGGCGGCTGGCTGGCCGTGCTGGCCGGCGCCTGGTTCGTCGTGGGCGGCCAGGTCGCCCCGCTGTTGGGAATCGGCTCCGCCGGTGACCCGATCGCGGCGACCGAACGCAAGCGCGCGGTGCTCGAGGTCACCTACTTCTCGGGCTTGGGCGCGCTGATCATCTTCGTGGGTGGGGTCGTGCTGGCCCGCACCGCCGTGCGCCTGGCCCGCGACGTGCATCCGGTGGCGGCCGAACCCGCCGCGGCCCCCGGGGGCGTGGAGCCCTACCGGGATTCGGTTTACGAGCCCGCCGAGGTCTCCTCGGGCGCGCTGACCAAGCCGCGCGCCGCGGCGGACCCCGAGCCCAAGCGGGGCTGGCGCCGTAACCGCGCCGGCGCAGGGGCCGGCGCCAACGCCGCGTATCTGCGTTGGCCGCACCCGCAGCAGTAGTTCTGCGCCAATCAACAGCAATCGCCCAGTCCCGCAACGGGACTGGGCGATTGCTATCTTGCCCTTAGAGCAGTCCGAGCAACTGCAGGTTGGTGATGTACTTGACGATCACCGGCGCCGTGACATGCGGAATGTCTTTATCGGGGCCGATTTTCGCTTCCTGCACCGCCGCGCGGAACACATCGGTGGGCGCCATCGAGCCGTTGATCGGCTTTTCCGGCTTCTGGTAGTTGTGCAACAGCGGCAGCAGCGAGTACTGACGCTGCCGATCCGGCAGGGCCCGCAGCGACGTCTCGAACCGCCGCAGCCATTCGGAGTAGTCGGCGATGCGCTCGATCGAGTACCCGGCCTCGACCAGCCAGTCGACGTACTCGTCCAGACCGATGCCGTCGTCGTACGGGTTCATCACGTGGTAGGTCTGGAAGCCGGTGTCGCTGTCGGTGATCTGCGTCCCCAGCGTCGAGATCGCCGCGGCGATGAACTCGACCGGCAGGCCGTCGTAGTGCGCCCGCTGCCGGTTGCCGTCGGCGTCGAGCTCGTAGAACGAACCGGGCGCGATACCGGTGGCGACCAGGCTCAGCATCAGCCGGGTGAACATGTCCGGCAGGTTGAGCTGACCGGAGTAGGTGGTGTCGGCCAGGATCATGTCGCAGCGGAACACCGAGACGGGCAGACCGCACAGGTCGTGCGCCTCGCGCAGGAGCACCTCGCCGGCCCACTTGCTGTTGCCGTAGCCGTTGGCGTAGTTGTCGTTGATCTCGCGGGTGGCGCTGATCTGCCGGATGTCGGCGTCCTCGACGAACTCACCCGGCTTGATCTGGTCGCCCACGCCGATCGTCGACACGTAGGTGTATGGCTTCTGCTTGGAGGTCAACGCGATCCGGATCAGCTCCGCGGTGCCCAGCGCGTTGGGCCCGAACAGCTCGCTGTAGGGCAACACGTGGTTCACCAGGGCCGCCGGGTCGACGATGATGTCGACCTCCTCGGCCAGTCGCTGCCAGGTTTGCTGGTCCAGGCCCAGGTTGGCCTCGCCCTTGTCGCCCGCGATCACCTCGAGGTGGTCGGCGGCCAGCTTCTGGTAGTGCGCCAGCAGTTTCGGGTCGCCTTCGGGAGAGCCCACGCCGAAGGTCTTGTCCAACCGGGTGCGCGCTTCGTCGTCGGAGCGGGCCCGCACCAGTGCGATGACCTTGCCGTCGACCATGTCCATCCGCTCGAGCCAGTCCAGCGCCAGGTAGCGGCCCAGGAATCCGGTCGCGCCGGTCAACAGCACCGTGCGCACCTCGGTCGCCGGCTTGGGCAGGCTCGGCGCGCCGGCCAGGACGGCCTCGTCGAGGAACTTGTCCAGCGTGAGGTCACTGGCGTGCACCGTGGTGGCGCCGCGTCCGTGCACGGCCGCGAACGTCGGCCGCTTGGAGCCCTGGCGCTCGGCCTCGATGTAGGCGGCGATGGCCGCCAGGTCGTTGGCCGGGCTGACGATCACACCCACCGGCACGTCGACGTCGAAGATCTCGCGCAGCAGGTTGCCGAATGTCAACGCGGACAACGAGTCTCCACCCAGATCGGTGAAGTGGGCGTCGGGTGACAGGTCGCCGGCCGTCGCGCCCAGCATGGCGGCCGCGGCGCGGCTGACGGTCTGCAGCACCGGCGCCTGGGCGCCGCTGCGGCGCAGTTCGGCCAGCTCGTTGGCCTGGCCGGCGGCCAGGTCGGCGTAGATCTGCTCGAGCCGTTCGCCGTAGTGCGCCTTGAGCTTCGGCCACGCCAGCTTGCGGATCCCGGTCAGCAGACCGTTTTCCAGGCTGAACGGGGTGGTCTCGATGATGAAGTCGCGCGGCACCTCGTAGGACTGCAGGCCGGTTTCTTTGGCGACCTTCTGCAGCGAGTCGGCGATCTTGGGCTTGAGCGACTCGATGTCATTGTCCGCCAACGCCTCTTCGGTCGGCACCACCACGGCCAGCAGGTAGGGCTGGGAGCTGTTGCCGTAGACGTAGATCTGGCGGATCAGCGGGCTGTTGCCGAACGCCGCCTCGAGCTTGGCCAGCGTGACGAACTCACCCTGGGCGAGCTTGAGCACGTTGTTGCGTCGGTCGACGTACACCAGCCGGTCCGGGGCGATCTCGGCGAACACGTCACCGGTCCGGTAGTACCCGTCCTCGTCGAACACGTTCGCAGTGGTCTCGGCCCGCTTGTAGTAGCCGGGGAACATGTTCTCGGTCCGCAGCAACAGCTCACCGCGCGGGTGCGGGCGGTCGGTGCTGAAGTAGCCCAGGTCGGGAACGTCGACCAACTTGTAGTCGATCACCGGCGGACGCTGAATCTCCCCGTCGAACAACACCATTCCGGCCTCGGTCGAGCCGTAGCCGTCCATCAAGTGCATCTGCAGCAGCGACTCGGCCCACTTCTTCAGTTCCGGTGAGGTGGGTGCGGAGCCCGTCATCGCGAAGATGAACCGCCCGCCCAACAGGTACTGGCGCTGTTCCGCCAGCACCTCTTCCTCAACGGCCTGGCGATCGGCACCGTCGGCCAGCCGGCGCTCGACCTGGCGCTGGAATTCGCCGTACAGCGTTTCCCAGATCCGCGGGACGAAGTTCATCTCGGTGGGCCGCACCAGCTCGAGGTCCTCGAGCAGGGTGGACAGGTCGCTGCGGGCCGCGAAGTAGGCGGTGCCGCCGTTGCCCAACGTGCCGTAGAGGATTCCGCGCCCCATGACGTGGCTCATCGGCATGAAGTTGAGGGTGATCGACGCGGCGCTCTCGCCGAACCAGTTCTTGCTGCCGCGCCGCCACATCTTGCCGACGTTGCTCTGCGGGTACATCGCACCCTTCGGGGCGCCGGTGCTGCCGGAGGTGTAGATCAACAGCGCGAGCGAGTCCTCGTCGGTCTGCTGCTCGGGAACCGGGGGTAGGTCCTTGCCGCGCTCCAACACGTCGGCGAGCTTCTCGACCACCACATCGGTGCCGGCCAGCCGGGCCACGGCACTCTCC
This sequence comes from Mycobacterium sp. 1165196.3, assembly GCF_001673415.1. Classification (NCBI taxonomy): domain Bacteria; kingdom Bacillati; phylum Actinomycetota; class Actinomycetes; order Mycobacteriales; family Mycobacteriaceae; genus Mycobacterium; species Mycobacterium sp. 1165196.3. Next base: position 42,916 of record NZ_LZLU01000122.1, read on the forward strand.
ACGGCCTCGCGCTGGTCGTCGACCTCGGGCTGGTAGTCGAACACGACGAGCTTGCCGGGCACGTGGTCGCCGGCCAGGATCAGCTCCACGGCGTCGGGCAGCTGGTTGACGCTCGAGGCGATCAGGCTGGGCTCGGTCTCGGCGACGATCGGCTGCAGCGACGAGATCGCCGCGCTGGTCTGCAGCGGCACCGACACGGCGCCGATGGTGCCCAGCGTGATGTCGATCGTGGCGTAGTCCACGCTGTTGAAGCCCAGCACGCAGACGCGGTCGCCGGGGCTCACCGAGTCGCTGGCCCAGGCGCGGCCGAGAGCCGAAACCCGTTCGCCCAGTTCGCCATACGTGATGGTCTCGAAGCGGGGGAGCAGCTCGGCGGTGGTGCGCCCGGTCTTGGCGTCCTTGACGAATTCCACGACGCGCTGCGCCAGTGCGGGCCGGTCGGCATAGCCGTCGAGCACGGTCCGGATGATCTGGGGCAGCCGCAGCCCCGGCTGCTCGGTGGCGGCGGTGATCGCCGGGTCCGGCCGGGCGGCGGCGAACTGGGGGTCGTTGGCAATGAGTTGCTCGATGCGGCGGTTGAGTTCTTCGTCGTGAATAGCAGTCGACATAACAGATCCCTTGCAAATGAAAGTTAGCGAGTCAAATTGCGCTGTTCGCGCTGACATATAGAACGTTAGCTAAAGTAAAGGTATTCCACCATGATCTGGCGTTTGTGGTGTTTGTGAGATTGCCCACGCGCGGTGGGGATGTCCCGGTCTACAGCTCGCGCAGCAGGCCGCCGAGGATGTCGATGCCCTCGGCCAGCAGCTCGTCGCTGATGGTCAGCGGAGGCAGTAGCCGGATGATGTTGCCCCACATGCCGCACGTCAACACGATCACGCCGGCGGCGGCGGCCGCGACGGTCAGCTTCTGGGTCAGTTCCTTGTCGGGCTCGGCGGTTCCCGACTTCACCAGTTCGATGGCGATCATGGCGCCCCGGCCGCGCACGTCGCCGATCCGGTCGTCGCCGGCCTGCAGACGCAACAGCGGCTCGGTGATCAGGCGTTCCAACCGCTGCGCGCGCTCGATCAAACCGTCGTTCTCGATCGTCTCGATGGTGGCCAACGCCGCCGCGCAAGCCAACGGGTTTCCGCCGAAGGTGCCACCCAAACCGCCGACCTGCGGGGCGTCCATGATCTGCGCCCGCCCGGTGACCGCCGACAGCGGCAGTCCGTCGGCGATGGCCTTGGCGGTGCAGATCAGGTCGGGTTCGATGCCCTCGTGCTCACACGCGAACATGGCGCCCGACCGCGCGAATCCGGTCTGCACCTCGTCGGCGATGAACACCACGTCGTTCTTGTGGCACCAGTCCAGCAGGGTGGGCAGGAAGCCCTCGGCCGGAACGATGAACCCGCCCTCGCCCTGGATCGGCTCGATGATGAGCGCGGCCAGGCTGTCGGCGCCGATCTGGCTCTCGATGATGTTGATGCTGCGCGCGGCGGCCTTTTCCCCGTCGGTGGCCAGTTCCTTGTCGACCAGGCCGTCCCGATAGGGGTAGGACAGCGGCGCACGGTAGATCTCCGGCGCGAACGGGCCGAAGCCGCCCTTGTAGGGCATCGACTTGGCGGTCAGCGCCAGGGCCAGGTTGGTTCGGCCGTGGTAGGCGTGGTTGAACGCCACCACGGCGGGCTTGCGGGTGTAGGCGCGCGCGACCTTGACGGCGTTCTCCACCGCCTCGGCGCCGGAGTTGAACAGCACCGAGCGCTTCTCGCCCGAACCCGGGGTGATGCGGTTGAGCGTCTCGGCGACGGCGACGTAGGACTCGTAGGGCGTCACCATGAAGCAGGTGTGGGTGAACTCTTCGACCTGCGCGCGCACCGCTTCGACCACCCGGGGTGACGAGTTGCCGATCGTCGTCACCGCGATGCCGGAGCCCAGGTCGATCAGCCGGTTGCCGTCGACGTCCTCGATGATTCCGCCGCCGGCACGGGCCACGAAAACCGGCACCGACACGTTCACCGCGTGCGACACCGCCGCGGCCCGGCGCTTGCTCAGTTCCAGCGATGCCGGACCGGGGATCTCGGTGACCAGCTGGCGGGTCTGCTCGAGGCTGGCCACCACAAAACTCCTCCCCGCGGCGCGCGTGTCACGTCGCATCAAAAGCCTATCGAGCTTGACCCCGGCGGGCACTGCGTGCACCGTGGCGGTCGGTCGCGACCCGTGGCCTGCCAGACTGAACGGGCACACTGGACCGTTACGAGGTGCGCGACGCACGAGTCCTACCGGCACCCAGCCGTAGTAATGCCCCGTATGCCGAAGAATATTTACGACGAAAGACAGGCGCGTCCATGCAGAGTCTGATCCTGTTCCTGCCGTTCCTGCTCATCATGGGCGGGTTCATGTACTTGGCATCGCGCCGTCAGAAGCGCGCGATGCAGGCCACTATCGACCTGCACGAGTCCTTGCGCCCGGGCGATCGGGTGCACACCACGTCTGGCCTGCAGGCCACCGTCGTCGCCATCACCGAGGACAACGTGGATCTGGAGATCTCCCCCGGGGTGGTGACCACCTGGATGAAGCTGGCGATCCGTGACCGGATCCTGCCCGACGACGACGAGGACCTGGCCGACGGCGACGACCCCGCCGACGAGGGCTCGATCAGCAAGGATTCCTGACGGCCGATCGCCACCCGGCGGACCGCTTGCGCAACCGGTAATCGAGGGCCACGTAGGCTCTCCTCCGGGGTAAGTAACCGATATTCGAGGAGATAGAAGGAACGTGGCATCGTCTTCGGCGCCGGTGCACCCTGCCCGCTACCTGTCGGTCTTCTTGTTATTGCTCGTCGGCGTCTACCTGCTGGTGTTCCTCACCGGGGACAAGCGAGCCGCTCCGAAGCTCGGTATCGACCTGCAGGGCGGCACCCGCGTCACGCTGACCGCGCGCACCCCGGACGGGTCGAAGCCCAGCCGTGAGGCGTTGGCGCAGGCCCAGCAGATCATCGGCGCCCGGGTCAACGGGCTCGGCGTTTCCGGTTCGGAGGTCGTGGTCGACGGCGACAACCTGATCATCACGGTCCCCGGAAACGACGGCAACGAGGCGCGCAACCTGGGCCAGACCGCCCGGCTCTACATCCGGCCGGTGCTCAACTCCATGCCGGCCCAGAGCGCGGAGCCCAAGCCGGCGCCGCGCCAGCCCGCGCCCGGCCAGCCCGCTCCGGGACAACCGGCGCCGGGTCAGCCAGCTCCGGGTCAACCGGCGCCAGGACAACCGGCGCCAGGACAGCCGGCTCCGGGACAACCGGCTCAGCCGGCTCCCGCGCACCCGGGTGCCCAGCCCCGGCCGTATCCGCAGGACCCGCCCCCGACTCCCAGCCCGGCACCCAGCCCCGCGCCAGCGCCCGCGCCCGGGGCACCCGCACCGGCGCCCGCGCCCGGGGGTCCCGCGGCCGAGGCGCCGCCCGGGGAACAACCCGCGCCGCCCGACCCGCGCAAGGAACTCGCCGACCGCATCGCCGACGAGAAGAAGTGGCGCCAGAGCACGCGTCAGGGCATCCAGTTCCTGGCCCTGCAATTCCAGGCGACGCGCTGCGATAAGGAAGACATCTTGGCCGGCAACGACGATCCCGCCCAGCCGTTGATCACCTGCTCCACCGACCACAAGGTCGCCTACCTGCTGGGGCCGTCGATCATCAGCGGTGACCAGATCCAGGACGCCAGCGCCAGCCAGAACCAGCGCGGCATCGGCTACGTTGTCGACCTGCAGTTCAAGTCCGCCGCGGCGAACACCTGGGCCGACTTCACCGCCGCCCACATCGGCACCCAGACCGCCTTCACGCTGGACTCGCAGGTGGTCAGCGCGCCGATGATCCAGGAGGCGATCCCCGGCGGCCGCACCCAGATCAGCGGTGGCGATCCGCCGTTCACCGCCGCGACGGCCAAGCAGCTGGCCAACGTCCTCAAATACGGCTCACTGCCGCTGTCCTTCGAGGCCTCGGAGGCCCAAACCGTCTCGGCGACACTGGGATTGACCTCGCTGCGGGCGGGCCTGATCGCGGGCGCCATCGGCCTGATCCTGGTGCTGGTGTACTCGCTGCTCTACTACCGGGTGCTGGGACTGCTCACCGCCCTGTCGCTGGGCGCTTCCGGCGCAATGATTTTCGCGATCCTGGTGATCCTGGGTCGCCAGATCAACTACACCCTGGATCTGGCGGGCATCGCGGGTCTGATCATCGGTATCGGTACCACCGCCGACTCGTTCGTCGTCTTCTTCGAACGCATCAAAGACGAGATCCGCGAAGGCCGTTCGTTCCGGTCCGCGGTGCCACGAGGCTGGGTGCGGGCCCGCAAGACCATCGTGTCGGGTAACGCCGTCACCTTCCTGGCCGCCGCGGTGCTCTACGCCCTGGCGATCGGCCAGGTGCGCGGCTTCGCCTTCACGTTGGGCCTCACCACCGTCCTCGACATCGTGGTGGTGTTCCTGGTGACCTGGCCGCTGGTGTACCTGGCGTCCAAGTCCCCGACGCTGGCAAAGCCGGCCTACAACGGCCTGGGCGCCGTTCAGCAGGTGGCCCGCGAACGCCGGGCTTCGGCGCAGGTCACGACGGGACGGGGATAGCGCATGACTTCCTCCAAAGCCTCCAAGGACGCAACCGAGCTCACCGAAGCCTCCGAGGGCGCCACCGAGTTGAGCGACAGCGCCCCGCACCACGGGTTTCTGTCGCGCCTGTACACCGGCACCGGCGCCTTCGAGGTGGTCGGGCGGCGCCGGCTGTGGTTCGGCATCAGCGGCGCGATCGTCGCCGTCGCCATCCTGTCGATCCTGCTGCGGGGCTTCACCTTCGGCATCGACTTCAACGGCGGCACGACGGTGTCGATGCCGGCCGCCGGGAAGACGGGCACCGTGCAGACCTCGCAGGTCTCGGAGGTGTTCCACCAGGCGCTCGGCAAGGATCCGGAATCGGTGGTGGTCGTCGGCAACGGCGCCGGCGCGACCGTGCAGATTCGCTCGGAGACGCTGACCAACGATCAGACGACCAAGCTGCGCAACGCCCTCTTCGATGCGTTCGGACCCAAGGGCGCCGACGGCAAGCCCAGCAAGCAGGCGATCAGCGACGCGGCGGTCTCCGAGACGTGGGGTGATCAGATCACCGACAAGGCGCTGATCGCGCTGGCCGTGTTCTTGGTGCTGGTCGGCGTCTACATCATGGTGCGCTACGAGCGGTACATGGCCATCTCCGCGCTGACGACCATGGTGTTCGACCTCAGCGTCACCGCGGGGGTGTACTCGCTGGTCGGTTTCGAGGTCACGCCCGCCACCGTCATCGGCCTGCTGACGATTCTCGGCTTCTCCCTCTACGACACCGTCATCGTGTTCGACAAGGTCGAGGAGAACACCCACGGCTTCCAGCACACCACCCGGCGCACGTTCGCCGAGCAGGCCAACCTCGCGATCAACCAGACGTTCATGCGGTCCATCAACACCAGCCTGATCAGCGTGCTGCCGGTGCTCGCGCTGATGGTGGTGGCGGTGTGGCTGCTGGGCGTCGGCACGCTGAAGGACCTGGCGCTGGTGCAGCTGGTCGGCATCCTGGTCGGCACGTACTCGTCGATCTTCTTCGCCACGCCGCTGCTGGTCACGCTGCGCGAGCGCACCGAGCTGGTGCGCACCCACACCCGCCGCGTGACGCGGCGGCGCAGCCCCGGTTCACGCGCGGCGGCCGAGACCGCCGGTGACGACGACGCCGACACCGCCGGGGAAGCGAAAGAAGCGACGACGACGACGGCGGCCGAGCCGGCCAAGCCCGCGCCGAGCAAGCCGGCACCGGGAGCTCGCCCCGTGCGGCCGACCGGGACCCGGCGTCCCACCGGCAAGCGGAACGTCGGCCGGCGGTAGTCACCATGGCCACCAGCTACCGGGGAACTGGGGCCGGTCGTCGTAGCGTGCTGGTCGGCCGCCGAGCCCTGACGGGGTGGATCGGCGCCGGATTGGCGGTGGTGCTGGCGGCGGGTGTCACGCTGACGGCCTGTTCGGGCAGCGCCGCCTCCCAGATCGACTACGTGGTCGACGGCCCGCTGTCCACCTACAACACCAACACCGTCGTCGGCGCCGCATCGGCCGGGGCGCAGGCGTTCGCCCGCACGCTCACCGGGTTCAGCTATCACGGCCCCGACGGGCAGATCGTCGCCGACCGCGACTTCGGCACCGTGTCGGTGGTCGGCGGCACCCCCCTGGTGCTGGACTACCAGATCGCCGACAACGCCGTCTACTCCGACGGCAAGCCGGTGACCTGCGACGACATCGTGCTCGCCTGGGCGGCGCAGTCCGGCAGGTTTCCCGACTTCCGCGCCGCCAACCAGGCCGGCTACCTCGACATCGCCAACGTCGAATGCATCCCCGGGCAGAAGAAGGCCCGGGTGTCGTTCATCCCGGACCGCGGCGTCGTCGACTACAACCAGCTGTTCACCGCGACCTCGTTGATGCCGTCGCACGTCATCGCCGACCAACTCAACGTCGACGTGACCGCGGCCCTGCTCAGCAACAACGGGCCGCTGGTGGCCCAGATCGCGAAGCTGTGGAACACCATCTGGGACCTCACGCCCGGGCTCCAAAAAGACGTGCTCGAAAAGCGTTTCCCGTCGTCGGGGCCGTACAAAATCGAATCCATCCTCGATGGCGGCGCGGTGGTGCTGGTCGCCAACGACCGGTGGTGGGGACCCAAGGCCATCACCAAGCGGGTCACCGTGTGGTCGCAGGGGCCCGACATCCAGGATCGGGTCAACAGCCGCAGCGTCGACGTGGTCGACGTCGCCGCGGGTTCGTCCGGCGCCCTGACCACACCCGATAACTATGAGCGCTCCGATGGCCCGTCGAGCGGCATCGAGCAGCTGATCTTCGCCCCGCAGGGTCCGCTGGCCGCGCCCAAGGCCCGGCGCGCGGTCGCGCTGTGCACGCCGCGCGACTCGCTGGCCAAGGACGCCGGGACGCCGATCGCCAACTCGCGCCTGGATCCGGCGATCGATGACGCCGTGTCGGCCGCCGACGGGGCGGGCGAGGCCGACGCGTTCGCCAAGGCCGATCCGGGCGCAGCGCGCGCCGCGCTGGGCGGTGCGCCGCTGACGGTGCGGATCGGCTACCAGGGACCCAACGCGCGGCTCGCGGTCAACGTCGGCGTCATCACCAAGGCGTGCGCCGCGGCCGGGATCACCGTTACCGGCGTCATCCTGGACAGCTCGGGGCCGCAGGCGCTCAAGGACGGCAAGATTGACGCGCTGCTGGCCAGCACCGGCGGGGCCACCGGCAGCGGGTCGACGGGGTCGTCGGCGCTGGATGCCTACGCGCTGCACACCGGCAACGGCAACAACCTGTCCGGATACAGCAACCCGCAGGTCGACAACGCGATCGGGGCGCTGGCGGTCTCGGCCGACGCCGCCGAGCGCGCCAGGCTGCTGACCGAGACCGCGCCGGTACTGTGGGGCGACATGCCCACCCTGCCGCTGTACCGGCAGCAGCGCACGCTGCTGACCTCGAAGAAGATGTACGCGGTGAGCAAGAACCCGACCCGCTGGGGCGCGGGCTGGAACATGGACCGATGGGCCCTGATCCAGTGAGGCTCCGATGACCAACCCCGCCGGGTTGATCGCGTCGCTGACGCGCAAGGTGGCCGATTTCCCCAAGCCGGGCGTCCAGTTCAAGGACCTCACCCCGGTGTTCGCGGACGCGACGGCGATGACCGCGATCACCGGCGCGCTGGCCGAGATCGCCTCGGGCGCCGATCTGGTGGCCGGCATCGAGGCCCGCGGGTTCCTGCTGGCCGCGGCCGTCGCCGAGCGGCTGCAGACCGGCGTGCTGGCCATCCGCAAGGCCGGGAAATTGCCGCCGCCGGTGCACGCCGAGACCTACGACCTGGAGTACGGCAGCGCCACGCTGGAGATTCCCGCCGACGGCCTGGACCTGCGCGGGCGCAACATCGCGATCATCGACGACGTGCTGGCCAGCGGGGGCACCCTGGCCGCCGCGGTCCGGCTGCTCGAGCGCGCCGGGGCGCACGTGACGACGGCCGCGGTGGTCTTCGAACTGAGCGCGCTGTGCGGCCGGGAAGCGGTCGCGCCATTGGCCGTGCACAGCCTGACTTGCGAGTAGCGCTCTCCCATTGGAGATATCCTCGAATTCGGAGGTGACCAACGTGGCGGAGGACAACAGCGCGGCGCAAGCGCTAGACGCGCCCACTAACGTCTCGGAGTCGCCGGCCATCACGCAGCCGATGGAGGTTCCGGAGCCCCCGACGGAGTCCCTGAAAACGTCGAGCAGCGCGTCGCGGCGGGTGCGGGCCAGGCTGGCCCGCCGGATGACCGCCCAGCGCAGCACCCTCAACCCGGTGCTCGAACCGCTGGTGGCGGTGCACCGGGAGATCTACCCGAAGGCCAACGTGTCGCTGCTGCAGCGGGCCTTCGAGGTCGCCGACTCCCGCCACGCCACCCAGTTACGCCATTCCGGGGACCCCTACATCACCCATCCGCTGGCCGTCGCCACCATTCTGGCCGAATTAGGTATGGACACCACGACTTTGGTGGCCGCGCTGTTGCACGACACCGTCGAGGACACCGGATACACCCTGGACGCCTTGAGCGAGGAATTCGGTGAAGAGGTGGGCCATCTGGTCGACGGCGTGACGAAACTGGACCGGGTGGTGCTGGGCAGTGCCGCCGAGGGCGAGACGATCCGCAAGATGATCACCGCGATGGCCCGCGATCCCCGCGTGCTGGTGATCAAGGTGGCCGACCGGCTGCACAACATGCGCACCATGCGGTTCCTGCCGCCGGAGAAGCAGGCGCGCAAGGCCCGCGAGACGCTGGAAGTCATTGCGCCCCTTGCGCATCGGCTCGGGATGGCCAGCGTCAAATGGGAACTGGAAGACCTGTCGTTCGCGATCCTGCACCCCAAGAAGTACGACGAGATCGTGCGGCTGGTCGCCGGGCGTGCGCCGTCGCGCGACACCTATCTGGCCAAGGTCCGCGCCGAGATCGTCAACACGCTGAGCGCGTCGAAGATCAAGGCGACGGTGGAGGGCCGGCCCAAGCACTACTGGTCGATCTACCAGAAGATGATCGTCAAGGGCCGCGACTTCGACGACATCCACGACCTGGTCGGCATCCGCATCCTGTGCGACGAGATCCGCGACTGCTATGCCGCCGTCGGCGTGGTGCACTCGCTGTGGCAGCCGATGGCGGGGCGGTTCAAGGACTACATCGCCCAGCCGAGATACGGGGTGTACCAGTCGTTGCACACCACCGTGGTGGGGCCGGAAGGCAAGCCGCTGGAAGTGCAGATCCGCACCCGCGACATGCACCGGACCGCCGAATACGGCATCGCCGCGCACTGGCGTTACAAGGAAGCCAAGGGGCGCAACGGCGTTCCGCATCCGCACGCCGCCGCGGAGATCGACGACATGGCCTGGATGCGTCAGCTGCTCGACTGGCAACGGGAGGCCGCGGACCCGGGCGAGTTCCTCGAGTCACTGCGTTATGACCTTGCGGTACAAGAGATCTTCGTGTTCACCCCGAAGGGTGACGTGATCACCCTGCCCAACGGCTCCACGCCGGTGGACTTCGCCTACGCGGTGCACACCGAGGTCGGCCACCGCTGCATCGGCGCCCGGGTCAACGGTCGGCTGGTGGCGCTGGAGCGCAAGCTGGAAAACGGGGAAGTCGTCGAGGTTTTCACCTCCAAGGCGGCCAACGCCGGGCCGTCGCGGGACTGGCAGCAATTCGTGGTCTCGCCGCGCGCCAAGGCCAAGATCCGGCAGTGGTTCGCCAAGGAGCGCCGCGAGGAGGCGCTCGAATCCGGCAAGGACGCCATGGCCCGCGAGGTCCGCCGGGGCGGACTTCCGTTGCAGCGCTTGGTCAATGGCGAAACGCTCGCGGCGGTGGCCCGCGAGCTGCACTACACCGACGTCTCCGCGCTCTACACCGCGATCGGTGAGGGCCACGTGTCGGCCCGGCACGTCGTGCAGCGGCTGCTGGCCGAGCTCGGCGGCATCGACCAGGCCGAGGAGGACCTCGCCGAACGCTCCACGCCGACAACGATGTTGCGCCGCCCGCGCAGCAGCGACGACGTCGGCGTCTCGGTGCCCGGTGCGCCGGGTGTGCTGACCAAGCTGGCGAAGTGCTGCACACCGGTGCCCGGCGACCAGATCATGGGGTTCGTCACCCGCGGCGGTGGGGTGAGCGTGCACCGCACCGACTGCACCAACGCCGCCTCGCTGCAGCAGCAGTCCGAGCGGATCATCGAAGTGCATTGGGCGCCTTCGCCGTCGTCGGTGTTTCTGGTGGCCATCCAGGTCGAGGCGCTCGACCGGCACCGGCTGCTCTCGGACGTCACCCGGGTGCTGGCCGACGAGAAGGTCAACATCTTGTCCGCGTCGGTGACCACTTCCGGTGACCGGGTTGCGATCAGCCGCTTCACCTTTGAGATGGGCGACCCCAAGCATCTCGGCCACCTGCTCAACGTCGTGCGCAACGTCGAAGGCGTGTACGACGTCTACCGCGTGACGTCCGCGGCCTAAGCCCTAGCTCAGCCGCACCGAGGTGATCTTCACCGGGTTGGTGGGCGCGCCGCTCTGCCGATTGCCGGCGATACCGGCCCGGGCGATCTTGTCCAGGGTGGCCAGCCCCGCCTGGTCGATGGTGCCCAGCACCGTGCTCTGCGGTTCCATCTCGGAATCCTGGAAGATCAAGGCGAATTGGCTGCCGTTGGTGTTGGGTCCCTCGGTGGCCATGACGATGGTGCCGCGCGGATACACCACCGTCGCGCGCAGCGCGGGGTCGTCGGGCTTGTATTGGTCGGCGGGGTACTCGTCGGCGAATTCGTAACCGGGGCCACCGGATCCGTCCACCTCGGGGCCGCCGCACAACAGCGACCCGCCATCGGGCGAGCTGATCAACCGGGCGCATTGGGTGTTGTCGAAGAATTGCTGCTTGACCAGGCTGATGAAGCTGTTCACCGTGCACGGCGACTCGGAATTGGCGAGCTGGATCGCGATGTCACCGACGTTGGTGGAGATGACGGCGCCGATCTGCGGGGGAGTGGTCGACACCCGGCCCGACGGGGGCGGGTTCACCGGCCGGCTGACCGGATCGGGCACCGACCGGTACTGGCAGTCGGCACCCAGGTCGGGCGGCGGTGCGAACGCCGGCAGCGGCGGCGCCGTCGCCGACGCCGGGCCACTGGAACCGGGGTTGGATCCGGTCCTGCCGGGCGCCCGGGCCCGGGTCTGGGTGGAGGATGCCGCGCTGTCCGCGGAGCCGTGACTCTGGGTCACCAACGCGAAGACCAGCGCCGCCACCGCCGCCAGCGCCAGTGCCGACGCGCCGACGATGCCCACCAGCAAACGCCTGGAATGCGTTGGGCGGCCGGGTGCTTGCCGCGGATCCGGGCTGCCGCCGGGCTGCGGTGGCGGTGCCGGCGGGGCGACGCCGACCGGTCCCGTCGCCGGGCTCGGCAGCGCGGCCCTGGCGGCCTCGGCGAGCTCCATCGCCGTCTGATACCGCTGTTCGGGGTCCTTGACCATGCCCCGGGCGACGACCGCGTCGAAGGCCGCGGGCACCTCGGGCGCGATCGCCGACGGTCGCGGCGGCGGGGCGTTCAGGTGCGCGTTGAGCTGTTCTTCGAGGCTGTCGCCCGCGAATGGGCGCTTGCCGGTCAGGCACTCGTGCAGCACGCAGGCCAACGAGTAGACGTCGGCACGATGATCGGTTTTGCCCTTGAAGCGCTCGGGCGCCATGTAGGCGACGGTGCCCATCGTGGCGCCGGTCTGCGTGAGCTGAGTATCGGCCTCCGCGCGGGCAAGGCCGAAGTCGATCAGGTAGACGAAGTTGCGCGCGGTGGTGATCAAGATGTTCATCGGCTTGATGTCGCGGTGGATCAAGCCCGCCTGTCGCGCGCTATCCAGCGCTGCCGCAACCTGTTCGATGACCGCTACCGTCTGCTCCGGGCTGAGCCGGCCGCCGCTTTCGGCGATGTAGTGCGACAGGTCGCGGCCCTCGATCAGTCGCATGTCGACGTAGAGCCGGCCGTCGATTTCGCCGTAGCCGTGAATCGGCACCACGTGCGGGTCGGTGAGGCCGGCCGCGATGCGGGCCTCACGGCGGAAACGCTGCTGGAAGTCCTGATCCTCGGCCAGATGCGGCGGGAGCACTTTGAGCGCCACCACCCGGTCTGTGGTCGCGTCGTAGGCCCGGTAGACCCGGCCCATGCCGCCGCGTCCCAACAGGTCCAGTATTCGGTAATGGCCGAATGTGTCCGGATCCAGATTCACCCAACGACCATAAGCCGTCGGCGGTGCACGCCGGGCGAATCCCGCCGATCAGAGGGCGTTTCGCGCCCGGCGCACGCGCCGCGCTTGCGATCGGCGCTAGTCGAGCAGCAGCGAGGTGATGGTCACCTCGGTCGCGGGGGCGCCGTCTTCACCGCCGCCGGCGACGCCGGCCTTGGCGATCTTGTCCAGGGTGGCCAGGCCGTCGGGCTGGATGGTGCCGAACACGGTGTATTGCGGCGGCAGCTGGGAGTCCTTGTATACCAGGAAGAATTGGCTGCCGTTGGTGCCGGGCCCGGCGTTGGCCATGGCCAGCGTGCCGCGCGGATAGAGGACGGGCTCCTGCGCCTTGGGGTCGTTCGGCGGGTACTGGTCGGTCGGGTACTCGTTGGCGAATTGATAGCCCGGACCGCCGGTGCCCTCGCCCTTGGGGTCGCCGCACTGCAGCACGCCCAGGCCCTGGGAGGTGGTCAACCGGTGGCATTTGGTGTTGTCGAAGTATTTCTGGCCGATCAGGCTCGCGAAACTGTTGACCGTGCAGGGTGATTCGTTGTTCGCCAGCATCAGGCCGATGTGGCCCTGATTGGTCACCATGCTGGCGCTCACCTGGGCCGGATCGGTCGGCACCTTGCCGGTTCGCGGCGGCTTGACCTGCTTGGCGGCCGGCTCGGGGGAGGCCGGGTACTGACAGTTGGCGCCCAGGTCGGCCGACGGCTTGAACGGCGGCAGCGGCGCGGCGTTCGGGGTCGGCCCCGCGGGGGTCGTGGACTCCGGTGAGCTGGTGCTGCTGGTGGTCGTCGACGCCGCGGTGTTGCTCTTGTGGTCGTGCTTGGTGTTGACGATCGTGATCACCACCGCCACGATCACGGCCACGGCGACGGTCGAGGCGGCCGCGATCAGCACGATCCGGCGCGTCTTGGCTTGCTTCGCGCGCCGTTCCAGCTGCCGTTCGAGCTTGCGTTTGGCGTTGGCGCGTCGCTGTTCGTTGGTCGGCACGGCCGCTATGCCTCCATGCTGGTGAAGTCGGAGTCCCGTAGACGGGTGAGGTGCCAGCTCAGGCTAATGTGGGCGCCGCGACTCGTGTCAAGTGGGGCCCGTGGGAAACTGGGAAGCGTGTTGATCACCGGATTCCCCGCCGGCATGTTGCAGTGCAACTGCTACGTGGTGGCCGAACGGCCTGGGACGGACGCCGTCATCGTGGATCCGGGACAGCGGGTGATGGGCGCGCTGCGCAACATCCTGGACAAGAACCGGTTGACGCCGGCCGCGGTGCTGCTCACCCACGGACACATCGACCACATGTGGTCGGCGCAGAAGGTGTCCGACACCTACGGTTGCCCGACCTACATCCATCCCGAGGACAGGTTCATGCTCACCGACCCGATCTACGGCCTGGGCCCGCGCCTGGCGCAGATGGTCGCGGGCGCGTTCTGGCGGGAGCCCAAGCAGGTCGTCGAGTTGGACCGCGACGGCGACAAGCTGGACCTGGGCAGCGTGACCGTCAACGTCGACCACACGCCCGGGCACACCCGGGGATCAGTGATCTTTCGGGTCGACGGGGGGACGAAGGACGGGAAAGACTTGGTGTTCACCGGTGACACGCTCTTCGAGCGCGCGGTGGGGCGCACCGACCTGTTCGGCGGCAGCGGCCGCGACCTGCTGACCTCGATCGTCGACAAGCTGCTGGTGCTCGATGACGACACCGTGGTGCTGCCCGGGCACGGCAACTCCACCACCATCGGCGCCGAGCGCCGCCTCAACCCGTTCCTCGAAGGCCTGTAGCCCGTGCCGGAGTTCGCTGCGCCCAAGGGCGTGCCCGACTATGTCCCGCCGGACTCGGCGCAATTCGTCGCGGTGCGCGACGGCCTGCTGGGTGCCGCCCGCCGGGCCGGCTACGGCGATATCGAGCTGCCCATCTTCGAGGACACGGCGCTGTTCGCCCGCGGCGTCGGTGAGTCCACCGACGTGGTGTCCAAGGAGATGTACACGTTCGCCGACCGCGGCGACCGCTCGGTGACGCTGCGGCCCGAGGGCACCGCCGGGGTGGTGCGTGCGGTCATCGAGCACGGGCTGGACCGCGGCGCGCTGCCGGTCAAACTCTGTTACGCGGGGCCGTTTTTCCGCTACGAGCGTCCGCAGGCCGGCCGCTATCGCCAGCTGCAGCAGGTCGGAGTGGAGGCGATCGGCGTCGACGACCCGGCCCTGGACGCCGAGGTGATCGCCATTGCCGACGCCGGTTTCCGTTCGCTCGGGCTCGACGGCTTCCGCCTGGAGATCACCTCGCTGGGCGATGACAGCTGCCGCCCGCAGTACCGGGAACTGTTGCAGGAGTTCCTCTTTGGTCTCGACCTGGACGAGGAGACCCGGCGCCGGGCGCAGCTCAATCCGCTGCGGGTGCTCGACGACAAGCGGCCGGAGGTGCGCGCCATGACGGCCGCAGCGCCGGTGCTGCTCGATCACCTGTCCGACGCGGCCAAGCAGCACTTCGACACCGTGCTGGCGCATCTGGACGCGATGGGCGTGCCTTACGTCATCAACCCGCGCATGGTCCGCGGGCTGGACTACTACACCAAGACGACCTTCGAGTTCGTGCACGACGGGCTGGGCGCGCAGTCCGGCATCGGTGGTGGTGGTCGTTACGACGGCCTGATGCGCCAGCTGGGCGGGCAAGACCTGTCCGGCATCGGGTTTGGGCTCGGTGTGGACCGTACGCTGCTGGCGCTGCGCGCCGAGGGCAAGAGTGCGGGGGAGGCCGCGCGCTGCGAGGTGTTCGGCGTGCCGCTGAGCGAGCAGGCCAAGTTGCGCCTGGCGGTGCTGGCCGCGCAGTTGCGCGGCGGCGGTGTGCGCGTCGACATGGCCTACGGCGACCGGGGACTCAAGGGCGCGATGCGCGCGGCCGACCGCTCGGGCGCCCGGATCGCGTTGGTCCTCGGCGACCGCGATCTCGAGTCCGGCACGGTCGGGGTGAAGGATCTCGGGACCGGGGAGCAGGTCCCCGTCGCGCTGGATTCCGTTGTCGACGAGGTGCTCGGGCGGCTCAGCCGCTAACTTGTCGCCCGCGCTGCTATGATCGAACACATGTTCGAAGAGGTGCGGGCGCGGTTCGATGAGCGGTTCGAGCGGCGTTATCCGTCGGCGACGCCGGTGTCGGTGGGGCTGCTGGAGCGGATCGGGGCGGCCGCGCGGGCGGAGAATCGGGCGGCGGCGGCGCTGTTGGTGGCGATTGGTGAGTTGTTCGCCTATCGGTTGTCGCGGTGTGCCGAGACCGAGGAGTGGGCGATCGACACCGAGGCGGCGGTGGGTGCGGAGGTGGCCGCCGAGCTGCGGATCAGTCAGGGGTTGGCCGCGAGCCGGCTGCGGTACGCGCGGGCGATGCGCGAGCGGTTGCCGAAGGTGGGTGCGGCCTTCAGAGCCGGCGACATCGGCTACCTGATGTTTCAGACGATCGTGTTCCGCACCGATTTGATCACCGACCCGCAGGTGCTGGCGGCGGTGGACGCCGAGTTGGCGGCCACCGTGGCCAGGTGGCCGTCACTGAGCCAGGGCCGGCTGGCCGCGCAGGTGGACAAGGTGGTGGCTCGCGCTGATGCGGATGCGGTGCGGCGGCGCAAGGAGCGCGCGGCCGGGCGTGAGGTGTGGGTCGCTGAGATGGGGGAGGGGTTGGCGCATCTGGAGGGCACCCTGCTGGCCCCGGACGCGCATGCGCTGGACCGGCGGTTGACTGCGTTGGCGGCCACGGTGTGTGAGCACGATCCGCGCACCCGCGCGCAGCGCCGCGCTGATGCGCTGGGAGCGCTGGCGGGCGGGGCGGACCGGCTGGGCTGTCGCTGCGGGCGCGCCGACTGTGTGGCCGGCAAGCGACCCGCCGGGCCGGTGGTGATTCATGTGGTCGCCGAGCGGGCCGCGCTGGATGGTTGCGGTTCGGCGCCGGCCTGCGAGCTGGGGGCCGAGGGCCTGATCTCACCGGAGCTGGTCGCCGAGCTGGCCGGCTCGGCCACGCTGGTGCCGCTGGTTCATCCCGGTGATGCGCCGCCGGAGCCGGGTTATGTGCCGTCCAAGGCGCTGGCCGATTTTGTGCGGTGCCGGGATTTGACGTGTCGTTGGCCTGGCTGTGATCAGCCCGCGGTGAACTGCGACCTCGACCATACGATCCCGTACGCCGACGGCGGGCCGACGCACGCGTCGAACCTCAAATGTTATTGCCGCGCCCATCATTTGGTGAAAACTTTTTGGGGCTGGCAGGAACAGCAGCTGCCCGACGGCACCCTGATCCTGACGTCGCCGGCCGGACGCACCTACGTCACCACCCCGGGCAGCGCACTGCTGTTCCCGAGCTTGTGCCGGGGCGTCGGCGCGATCCCCGCCGCCGAGGCCGACGTGGCGCCCGATTACTGCGGCGACCGCACGGCGATGATGCCCAAACGCCGCCGCACCCGGGCACAGAACCGCGCCCAGCGCGTGGCCACCGAACGCCATCACAACCGCATGGCGCGTGCGCTCGAAAAGCCTTCTCACACTTGGGCTTCCGCGTCGACCCACGCCGTCGGCGACGGGGAACCGCCGCCCTTCTAAGCGTTATTTTTTGCTGGGAATAATGATGACGACAATCAATGTCAGGATCGAGAAGAACAGTCCAAGAATTCCCCAGCCCAGCGGATTGCGGCCCTTCATCATGGCGATGACTCCGCAGATTATTGCGGCGATAATGCTGCCGATAGCGACGAAAATTCCCTTGATGCCACGGAGGATAAAGCCGGCCGCGACCGGGTCCGAACTTGCCAGAATCACCTGGTGCAACATGACAGGTCCTTTCGTGAGGGGCCCTGGAATAATACCCGCGTAAATGTCACGCAAAACCGAAACTCGATTCTCCGCACCGCGTTAACCGCCCGGATAACCGCGGCGCACCGTGCGGTCGAGAATTCCCAAAGTCGCGCGCAATGCACCCTCGGACAAAACGGGGAAAATGCCAGCCATGTGAACGACGAACTTATCGCCCACACCGCACCGCATCGCCGTCGGTGCCTTGAAGCGTAGGGGCGATACGGTCGCTGCTCACTGTACGACGGTCCCGTGCTTGACTCGATCTCGAACTAATGTTCGAATGGTTGATATGCGGTGGGCGAATCAGGCCGTCGCGGTCAACGGGACACCGGTCGAGGATGGGGCGCTGCCGGGGCTGCAGCGCATGGGCTTCCTGCGCAGCGTGCGCTCGCCGCAGTTCGACGGCATCACCTTCCACGAGGTGGTGTGCAAGTCCGCGCTCAACAAGGTGCCGAACGCGTCGGCGCTGCCGTTTCGCTACACCGTCAACGGCTATCGCGGTTGCTCGCACGCCTGCCGGTACTGTTTCGCCCGGCCCACCCACGAATACCTGGAGCTGGACTGCGGCAACGACTTCGACACCCAGGTCGTCGTCAAGACCAACGTGGTTGAGGTGCTGCGTCGCGAGCTGCGCCGGCCGTCCTGGCAGCGCGAGACCGTCGCCCTGGGCACCAACACCGACCCGTACCAGCGGGCCGAGGGACGCTACGCGCTGATGCCGGGCATCATCGGCGCGCTGGCCGAATCCGGCACGCCGCTGTCGATCCTGACCAAGGGCACGCTGCTACGGCGCGACCTGCCGCTGATCACCCAGGCCGCGGCGCAGGTTCCGGTCTCGGTGGCGGTGTCGCTGGCCATCGGCGACCCAGAGCTACACAAGGACGTCGAGCCCGGCACGCCCACCCCCCAGGCCCGGCTCGGTCTGATCAGCGCTATCCGGGGCGCCGGGCTGGACTGTCATGTGATGGTCGCGCCGGTGCTGCCGCACCTCACCGATTCCGCCGAGCACCTCGACGGGCTGCTCGGCCAGATCGCGGCGGCCGGCGCCACCAGCGTCACCGTGTTCGGCCTGCACCTGCGCGGCTCGACCCGGGGATGGTTCATGGCGTGGTTGGCCCGCTCGCATCCCGACCTGGTCGGCCGTTACCGCGAGCTGTACCGGCGCGGTGCCTACCTGCCCCAGGACTATCGCGAAACGCTGCGGCGGCGGGCCGCGCCGTTGATCGCCAAGCATGGGCTGGCTGGCGACCATCGCCCGTTCGCCCGGGCCGCCTCGGCGGCGCCCGCACCGAAACCGATTCAGCCGACGTTGTTTTGAGCTTCGGGATCGGCGTTTCGTAGCGCCCGTCTGCGGGGGAACGCGACGAAATGCCTTGTGCGCTCGGTGTCTTCGGTGATGTCGTGCAGGCGGGCGGTGAGCAGATCCCGCAGCAGCAGGTGACCTTGTTCCGCGCCGTCCGGTGACAGGACGCGCAGCGCGTGGCCGCCCGATTCGGCGAGGACGTTGGCGGCATGCCGCAGGGTGTCGCGGGTGCTGACGCTGCCGCCGGTGGGCACCGGCGACGGCTCGGGATGCATGACGTCGGCCACGAAGAACGCTTCCAGCGGATCGGTGGTGTAGTCGCGGGTCAGGTGCAGGCCGCGCCGGGCGATCTTCTCGGTCAGCACCGATCGGTCGAGCATCAACACCGACGCCGCGTAGGCCGTGGTCGAGGCCACGATCAGGGGAAGCAGCGCGGGCCAGGCATGGGTGAGTTCGAGGGTGAACACGACGCCGGTCAGCGGCGAGCGCATGACGCCGCCCACCACGGCGGCCAGCCCGAGAATCGCCCAGAACCCCGGGAACACGTTCGGCAGGCCCTGGCCCACCAGGGCTCCCAGCGCGCCGCCGATCATGAACACCGGCGCGAGCACACCGCCCGAGGTGCCCGAACCCAACGACAGCGACCAGATGGCGGTCTTCACGACGAGGATGCCGACGATCAACGACAGGGTGGCGTGGCCGGTGAGCAGCGCGTCGATCACGTCGTAGCCGACGCCGAGCGCCCGCGGCTCGATCAGCCCGCCCGCGCCGATCACCAGCCCGCCGATCGCCGGCCACCACATCCAGTGGATCGGCAGGCGCGCGAAGGCGTCCTCGGCCAGGTACACCAACCGCGTCGCGGCGATGGCGACCACCGCGCCGCACGTCCCGATGAGGAGCGCCAGCAGGTCGATCTTCGGTTCGACGCGACTCAGGTGCCCGACGTCGACCGGGAAGACCGGGTTGCCGCCGAGAATGAACTGGCGCACGACGGTCGCGACGACGACGGCCGCCGTCACCGGAATCAGGCTGCGGGGCCGCCATTCGAACAGCAACAGCTCGACCGCGAGCAGGATGGACGCCAGCGGCGAATTGAACGTGGCCGCCATTCCCCCGGCGGCCCCCGACACCAGCAGGATCTTGCGCTCGTCGGCGGTCAGATGCAGGTGTTGGGCCAGGATCGACCCCAGCGCCCCGCCGGTCATGATGATCGGCCCCTCGGCGCCGAACGGGCCGCCGGTGCCGATGCTGATCGCCGCCGAAACCGGCTTGAGGATAGCAACTTTCGGCTCGACACGGCTGCCCTGGGTGAGAATCGCCTCGATCGCTTCCGGCATGCCGTGACCGCGGATCTTCTCCGAGCCCAGCCGGGCCATGACGCCGACCACCAGACCGCCGGCGACGGGGGCGCCCAGCAACAACCACCACGGATGGGGGTGCGATCCCGGTGCCACCAGGTCGACCGCCCAGCGCTGGTAGAAGACGAGGTTGGTGACCAACCCGATCAACCGGAGCAGGCACCACGCCGCCCCCGCGGCGAGCGCTCCGATCGGCACGGCGAGCGCCGCGGTCAGCAGCATGCGCCGATCGACCACGAAGTCCGCCAAGCGTCCCCCCATAGGCGGACCGGGCGATTCAGCCATTTTTGAAGTATTTCACAGGGATAAAATCCGCCGCGGTCACGTTGCTGGGACGGGCTAGTGGGCCCTGTCGCCGCGCGGCTTGGTGAGCGTGAACTGGTCGATGACGGCGACTTCGCCGAACGGGCCCCGCAGCGCGTAGTGCGTCGCCTTGATCGACGTGTTGCCACCAAGTTGGCCCGGGTCTACCTCGAAAGCCGCGAAACCGTAGGGGTTCTCGCGATCGCGGAACGCCGACCACGGCGCGTCCTCGATGACGTAGATGGGCGCCTTGCGGCGCAGCGCGGGATCGAAGGCGCCCACTCCGGTGACCACTCGGCACCGCGGCTCCGGGAAGAACATCGCGTTGCTCGGGGCCGACGTGCCGCCGCCACCGATGACGAGGTGCACCGTTCCCCGGCTGGCATCGATCAGATCGTTTCGCGTGTCGACGGGTATCGGCGTGCGGGTGTCGGTGCCCAGCGCGCCGCGCAACGGATGCGAGCGTTCGTAGTGGTGTTCGTGGCCGCACACCACCAGATCCACCTGGTACTGGTCGAACAGCGGCAGCCATTCCGCGCGGATACCCAGGTCGGCGCCGTTGGTCTTGTCGGCGGTCGAGATCGCGGTCTGGTGCATGCACACCACGATCCAGTCGACGTCCGGATCGCGCCGGGCGGTAGCGAGTTCGTCTGCAAGCCAACGCTTTTGCTCGCCACCGGAGTAGCCGTGCACATAGAAGTTGCCGCCGTCCTGGAAGGCGACGTCGTCGTTGCTCAGGCTGATCACCCGCACCGAACCGGCGGTGAACGAGTACCACATGCCACGGGTTTCGGGGCTCGACCCGGAATCGGGCACCGCGAAGTAGGTCTGATAGGCTCCGTAACCGATTGGCCCGTTGCCCAATTCGTTCTCGTGGTTGCCCGCCGCCGGCATCCAGGGCCGGTAGCGCGCCGAGCGGGTGTTGTTCTCGAACCAGTTCGACCAGGTGCGCACCCGATCCCGGGCCAGGTTGGCGTAACACAGGTCGCCGTTGATCAGATTGAACAGCGGGCCCATCCGTTCGATCGCCATGGTGGTGTCGGCGGCGGCCGGCGAGCCGATGTTGTCGGTGGCGTAGCTGCCGTCGGGCATCTTGGCCAGCGCCGGAGTGGACTGGTCACCGAAGCTGGTGAACAGCAGGGGCTTTCGGCCCTTCGGCGCCGTACGGACGGTGCCCTGCTCCGGTTCCGCGCCGTCGTGCAGCGCGGCGTACACGTAGTCGGTGTCCGGCGTGAGGTCGGTCAGCCGGGCATGGTTGACGCGAACTTCGGTGCCGGACTTCGCGTCCCGGTAGGTGCGGGTTTCGGCGGCCACCGTGCTGCCGAAGCCCGACGTCGGTGTTCCGAGCAGGACGCGCGGATTGCGGACCGCGTCGGTGGTGTGCCAGGACACCACCACTTCGGTGCCGGCGTTCTTGCCGAACTGCAGGTGCAGCCCAGCGACAGGTGGTGCGCCATGTCGATCGGGCTGCAACCAGGCCGTCGGGCCCTGCGGACGGGACCACAGCAGCGTGGCGCCACCGCCCAGGCCCACGCCGAGGGCGGCCGAGACCGCGCCGGTGGTCAGCAGCCGGCGGCGGGTCACCGCAGTGGGGTCTTCGCGCATGCTTGCTTCATACCGGAGCCGGGCGACCAGGGGCACAGCTGCGACGTAAACATCGAACCGTCGCTAACGAATCCGGTAGCGTTTTCGATATGACGAACGTGCACAGGACAGCGAGCGCGATCTCAGCGACAATTCTGGCAGCGGCCGCGGGGGCGGTACTCACGTCGGCGACCAGCTATGCGGACCCGGCCGGTCACCAGGTGACCTACACGGTGACGAGCCCCAACAACGTCACCGCCAACGTCTCCTACGTGAACGCCGATCCGCCCAGCCAGGCGGCCTTCAACGCGGACCCGTCGAAGTTCTCCACCAGCGTGCAGGCCCCGCTCAGCGCCGGCGCGCCGGTCACCTACACCGCCACCCTGGCAAACCCGAACCAGTTCGCGAGCATCACCGCCAGCGGCATGCTGCACTGGCCGGATTCGGGCAACGGCCCGGCCCAGTTCCACTGCGAAATCGCCGTGGACGGTCAGGTGGTAGTCCAGCAGGACGCGACCACCACCGTCACCTGCCGGCTCAGCTAGTCGGGACCAGGGCCGGTGCGCTCCCGGGCTCGGCGTGTGCAACGACGACGACCTCGGCGCTCTCGGCGCCGACCGCCCGGATCTTGTGGCTGACCGACGCGTCGAAGTAGGCGCTGTCGCCCGGCCCTAACGTGAACGTCTGGTCCCCGTAGTCGAGTTCGACCGTGCCGGCGTGCACGAACATGAATTCCTGGCCCGCATGCTCGGGATGGGGATCCTCGGCCAGCTGCTCGGTCGGGCGAACCACGAACGGCGACATCGACTTTCCCAATAGTGACGGCGCCAGCACCCGATAGCGGCCGCCGTCGCCGTCGCCGGCCCGGTCCACGGTGATCTTTTCCTGAGCGGCCCCGGCGGAGAACAGCCGCCCGACGTCGACCTCGAGCGCCCGGGCGACCTTGAGGGCCACCGCGATCGAGGGAGTGCTCTGGCCCCGTTCGATCTTGGACAGGTAGCTCTTGGTCAGGCCCGTCTGCCGGGCGAGTTGCTCGAGGGTGAGGCCGCGCTGTCTGCGGACGGGGCGCAGCAGTGCCGTCACGGGGCCTCCTATGACACAAGGTTTCCTAAGCTGCTACATTGTGTCACATGGGCAGCACGTTCACCGAATCGAAATCCGAGTTGATGCGCCGGGCTGCCGAGCAGCTGACGGCGAACGTCGCCGATTCGCAGTTGACCACGCGTCAGAAGCTGGCGTTGACCTGTCGGGCGCTCTTTGACGCCGGGCACGACTCGGGGCTGGCCGGACAGATCACCGCCCGCGCCGAGGCGGCGGGCACCTACTACACCCAGCGGCTCGGCCTGGGGTTCGACGAGATCACCGACGCCAACCTGCTGCTGGTCGACGAGGACCTCAACGTCCTCGACGGCGATGGAATTGCCAACCCCGCCAACCGTTTTCACAGCTGGATCTATCGCGCCCGGCCCGACGTCAACTGCATCGTGCACACCCACGCGTTCCACGTCGCGGCGTTGTCGATGCTGGAAGTTCCCCTGATCGTCTCCCACATGGACACCACCCCGCTCTACGGCGACTGTGCGTTCCTGCCCAAGTGGCCGGGGGTGCCGGTCGGCAACGAAGAGGGCGAGATCATCACCGCCGCGCTCGGGGACAAGAAGGCCGTCCTGCTGGCGCATCACGGCCACGTCATCGCGGGGGCCAGCGTCGAGGAGGCTTGCTCGCTGGGGATCCTCATCGAGCGCGCCGCCAAACTGCAGCTGGCCGCGATGGCCGCCGGCACCGTCCAGGAGCTGCCCGAAGAACTGGCCCGCGAGGCCCATGACTGGACGCTGTCGCCGCAGCGCAGCCGCGCCAACTTCGCCTACTACGCCCGCCGGGCCCTGGCCCGGCATCCCGACGTGTTGACCAGCTAAGGAGCCGCCCCGTGACCGAGCCCAAGATCCACGGCATCATCGCCTACCCGGTTACGCCGTTCGGCGACAACGGGATTGACACCGAACGGCTGGCCGCGCTGGTCGAGCGGCTGGTGTCCGCCGATGTGCACGCGATCGCGCCGCTGGGCAGCACCGGCGAACTGGCATACCTCGAGGAACCCGAGTTCGACGCCGTCGTCGACACCACCATCGCCACGGTCGCCGGGCGGGTCCCGGTGATCGTCGGCGTGTCGGATGTGACCACCGCCAAGACGATTCGGCGCGCCGCCTACGCCCAGCGGGCCGGGGCGGACGCGGTGATGATCCTGCCGGTGTCCTACTGGAAGCTCACCGAGCGGGAGATCTTCCAGCACTACCGCAGCATCAGCGACGCCATCTCGATCCCCATCATGGCCTACAACAACCCGGCCACCAGCGGTGTCGACATGCCGCCCGAGTTGCTGGTGCGGATGTTCGAGGGCATCGACAACGTCACCATGGTCAAGGAATCCACCGGCGACCTGACCCGCATGCACCGCATCGCCGAACTGTCCGGCAGCCGGCTGCCCTTCTACAACGGCAGCAACCCGCTGGTGCTCGGCGCCCTGAAGGCCGGCGCGTCCGGATGGTGCACGGCCGCACCGAATCTGCGGCCACAACCCTGCATCGACCTGTACGAGGCGGTGCGCGCACAAGATTTCGACACCGCGCAGAAGCTCTACGACGATCTCCAGCCGTTGCTCACCTACATCGTCGCCGGCGGGTTGGCCACCACCGTCAAGGCCGGCCTGGAGCTGCTC
>NZ_LZLU01000123.1:0-21115 GCF_001673415.1 Mycobacterium sp. 1165196.3
GTAGATGGAGTCGTTCGCGATGCGGATGGCTTCGTCTTCGGAGCGATAGGTCATCACCGCCAGCACACGCCCGAACACCTCCTCCTGGCATAGGCGCATGTCGCTGCGGCAGTCGACAAATGCCGTCGGTTCGTAGTAGAAGCCGCGTTCGAGATGTTCGGGCCTGTGCTGGCGGTGATGACCTATCGCTCCGAAGACGAAGCCATCCGCATCGCGAACGACTCCATCTACGGTCTGGCAGGCCTGGTGATGACTCGCAACGCCGCAAGGGGTTTCAACGTCGCGAGGCAGGTCAGAACCGGCACCATCATGGTGCAGACTGTGGCGCCCGGCGCCGACCTGGGAGCCAATCCGGGGGGAGGGCAGGGCCCCGGCTGGTCTCTACCGGCGCGCGGCATGTTCAACGGCGGGGGGCCGTTCGGCGGCTTCAAACAAAGTGGGCTCGGCCGCGAGCAGGGTCGCTGGGGCTTCGAGGAATACACCGAGCTGAAATCGATCACCATGATGTAGCCGCACCGCATTCTGAAAGGTCGCGTATTGGAATTTCTCAAAGACGTCCGTGTCCTTGAAGTGTCACTGTTCTCCGCGGATGCGCTGGGCGGCCATCTGGCTGACCTCGGCGCAGAGGTGATCAAGGTGGAGCCGCCTGGCGGCGGTGGTTTCCGCGGCGCGGTGGTTTCCGGCGGCGAGTTGCAGGACTCGCATTGGAATCGCGGCAAAAAGAGTGTGGCGATAAACCTGAAAACGCCTGAGGGTCAAGAGGCGTTTCGCCGCCTGGCCGCGACATCAGCGGTGGTGATCGACGGGCTTCGGTACGGAACCGCGCACCGGCTCGGCTTCGGCTACGACGACATCGTCGCCGTCAACCCGTCGGTTGTGTACTGCGTTCTCAACGGAATGGGCAGCTTCGGGCCCTATACCCGGTTAGCCACCCACGGGCTGTCCTTCGACTGTTTCGCGGGGTTGAGTCCGCCGATCATCGATGCGGATGGAACGCCACGCCTTTCGGGGGCGGCGACAGGGACGACGGGAGTTCTGGCGGGACCGCTGTACGCAGCGATGGGCGTACTCGCCGCGTTGCATGCCGCCCGGCGCGACGGCAAGCCGCAGTACGTCGAAGTAGCGCAGGTCGATGCGGCGATCAATTGGAACTTTCAACACCTCACAGCGCTGGCGAACGGTCAACCGGCCTACGGTGAGGGAATCCGAGCTTCGCTTCGCTACCAGTACTACGCCACGAGCGACGGCAACTACGTGGTGTTCAACGCCCTGGAGGACAAGTTCTGGCGCAGATTCTGCGAGTCACTCGACAGGATGGATCTCTATGAACCGGGGCGCCGGAAGCCGGGGGAGGATGTCGAGGCAGAGGCCCGGCTGCGCGACGAACTGACGGCAATATTCAAGTCCCGCACACGCAGGGAATGGACCGACTTCTTCATCGCGACTGACATCGCCGGGGCACCAGCGTTTTTGGGAGCAGACCTGTTCGACGACGACCACGCGAAGGCCCGCCGACTCGTCTACGAGCAGGCTCAGCCGGACGGGACGTCGCAGCAATTGATTGGGACGTGCATCAAGACCAAACCCGATGAACGATTTGCACCGCCAGCGGCGCCGCGCGTTGGGCAGCATACGGAAGAGTTACTCGGCGCCCTGGCGGGCTACGACGCGGCCGGAATGGAGCGCCTTCGTTCGTCGGGTGCAATCTGAGGTCTCATCTTCGGGTGATGCCTGATGGCGTTTCGGCTGATGGTTGACAGCTATGCGTCGGCGAGCGTGGCGGCGATCCGTTTGACAGCGATGAGCGATAAGTGTCGACGTCGAGGGTCGCTCACCAAATCAGGCCAGTAACGAAGCCGCGGCGTTCGAGGGGTGGTCCGGTCGCGTTGACCGATGACTTGCCCACGGGAGCCTTGAAAAGACAACGCATGTTGGCCTACACTTGTTGTCACAATGATCGATTATCCGCAAAGCGCTGCTTCCGCGATGACGATGCAAGCGAACGGCACCGATGACTAACCTGCAGATGATCTCTGATCGTCTCGAAATCGAGGCGTTGCGAAGTGATTTCACCGACGCAGGGATGGTTCGTGACTATGACCGTTTCGCCTCGTTGTTCACGTCCGACGGTGCGTGGCGAATGCCGCACATCAACGCATTGTTCGTTGGTATGTGCGAGATACGGGCCGCGGTCGAACGCGGGCAGAGCCTGTTTGAGTTCTTCGTCCAAACGGTGCACTCAGGCCCGATCACCCTCGATGGCGATGAGGCCACTGGACGGGCCTACGTCGCAGAGTTCGGCCGGCTTATTGGTGGGGGTTCGCACTCCAACTATGGCGTGTACCACGATCGTTATCGCCGAACACGAGAGGCCTGGCGGTTCACCTCGCGCACATACGAACTGATCTACGTTGACACGACTCCGCTGCAAGGCGCTGCACCACCGCTAGCTTCGGACGGTTGGCTTTCACGGTGAGGATGAGCCACGGCTCTCAGCGCTGCGACCCTAGCCGCTGTATCCGTGTGCGGCACCTGAAGGATGAAACATCTGTCATTCCTGGTCGTCATTTGCCTTATCTCTTTCGGCGGCGCCGCGTCGCCGAACGTCCATGTTGAAAGGAACGGTATGTGGCGAAACGCTGCAACTCCCGGCGGCGGATTCGGTCGACGTCTGCGCAGGTCGGTCACGGTGCTGGCCGCGGCGGCGCTGACCGCAGCCGCCTGGCTGGTCGGCCGGGTTGCCGGAGTGGACTACATCGCTGAAACACCGCTGGGCACTAGACAAGTGACGTTGGTACAGACGATTGCGGCAACGATCTTGGTTGGGCTTGCCGGCTGGGGTATTGCGACGCTGCTGGATCGCTTCACGGCGTCGGCGCGGACAATCTGGACATCACTGGGCATCATTGTGCTGGCCATGTCGATTGTTCCGCTGTTCGCTGTTCGCGGTGATGCATCCAGCCAGATCGCACTCAGTGTCCTGCACTGCGTTGCCGCGGCCGTCCTTATTCCCGGACTTCTTCCGGCGCGTCCGCCCCTGGGCCATCAGCGGTTAGAAGCCTAGCCGCACGCAAGCGGCACGGCGCCGCGGTGGATGGCCGTGCTCGGCGTCACCGTGTTTCGGAAAAGATCGGCAGCACATGTCGCGCCAAGGTGCGCATCTGATCGCGCAGTTCGTCGACGGTGTTGGCGACGAATAACAGTGCGGTCAGGTGGTCGAGGCCGGCTGACCGGTATGCGTCGACCTTTTCGATCACCTGATCTATCGATCCCACCAGATTCATCTCGAGATAATCGTCGATATCGACTCCCCTGGTCATGGTGGACGACAACGACTTTCGGAAGACGTCGAATGACGAGTTGAAGAACTTGTCTCGCGCCTCATCCTCCGTGTTGCCGATACATACCACCGACTGCAGTGCCGTGATGATCGTGTCGGAAGGACGGTCGACGGATTCGGCGTATCGAGTGATCTTGGCTCGGCCCTCGGCAATCTTGCCGGGGCCGATCTTCGCGGGCAGCCACCCCTGACACAGCTCTGCTGCGCGGCGCAACGATCCTTCGGCATTGCCGCCGGAATAGATGGGCAACGGGTTCTGAACCGGTTTGGGATAGCTTTCGACGTCTTCGAAATGCACGTACTTCCCGCGGTAGCTGACGCGTGGCCGCTCCCACAGTTCGCGTATCGATTCGATTACCTCTCGGGTGAGATCGGCGCGGTTGGCGTTAGCGGCATCTGGGCGCACCGCCTCGAACTCATCGCGGTAACCGCCCACCGCGACTCCCAAAGTCACCCGGCCTTGGCTGAGTTGGTCCAGCGTAGCCACTTGTTTGGCCAACAGCACCGGATCCCGCAAGGGGAGCACCATGATTCCGGTCGTCAAACGCAGCGTCGAGGTTCTCGCAGCGATGTTGGCGAGCGTCATCAGCGGTTCGAAGTAATCCGGGGGGTGCGGCCACGCCCTGCGAACGAAAGCCATGGTGCTCAAGTGGTCGTTGCCGCCGGCGTCGTGGTAGCCCAGCTGTTCGGCTTCCATCGCGATATCGATCACATCTTTGGCGGTGGCGAATGGCACCGGATGCATCATCCCTGCGGTACAGGTGGGCAGTTCTACGCCGAATCTCATGAAAGCTTCCGTCCATCAACGCAATTAATGCCTACAACTGTAGGCCAACGTCCGTTGGTATTTCAAGGGTCGGCCGTGTGCCTCATCGTGAACAGCGGTCATCACCGCGTGCGACGAGCTGTCTGCGTTTTGGTCTTTTTAACTTCGCCGCCGGTCACCGGCGCGTCGAGGTCGCCGACGAGATAGTGCTGAAGCACGGGCCCCAGTGTGGAAGCGAGCGTCTCGCCATCCAACTCGGTCACCGCCGGCAACTCGAGGATGTAGCGGCAGTACGCCACGCCCAACACCTGCGTGCTCACCATCGCCGCGCGCCGACGAGCCTGACGCCCCCGGCCGACCAAGCCCTGGACGAATGTGAGCAGCTGCTGCTCAAAAATCAACCGGAACTGCTCTGCCGCGGCGCTATTCGTTCCAGCGGAGCGGAGCAGCAAGGTGATGAACTCATCAGATAGCGCGCCTTCCCAGCGCGAGATGACATGGTGAGCAAGAAGTTTTCCCACCTGCTCCCGCGGCAGTGCCGCGGCGTCGGGCAGGTGCAAATCGACGTCTACCGCAGCGGCGAACAAACCTTCCTTGTTCCCGTAGTACCGCATAACCATCGACGGATCGATGCCGGCCGCGGCGGCGACGGCCCGAATCGTAGTGGCCTCGTAACCGCGACTAGCCAGCATTTGCCGTGCTGCAGTAAGTATCGCGTTTCTGGTCTTTTCGGATCGCTGAGTGAACGCCATGCGAACAAGTGTAGGCCAACATCGTTGGCACTCATCGATCCGTGGAACGGCGCCGACCGAGCAGTGGACATCGGGTCCGCCCCCGGCGGTCCCTATGCGCCGCTCGAACTGGCGGCTATGCCGCTGCGCGCGTTGAGGATCCCATGCAACGACCTGAAGGCCCGCCATGCCTTTGCGATGCCGAACTCAGCCACCTGCAAGATGACAGCGCGAACCTGCTCTTCGGTGGCGCCGTTGTTCAGCGCGAGCCCTACGTGCAGCCGCAGGGAGTCATCAAGCGTGCCATTGAGCACGTCGGTCGCAATGGTCGCGAGCGCCCGTTCGCGAACGGATAGTTCGGAACGCCCCCAACGTGCCTCGAACTGCTTGCTGTAGAAGGCCGCGAAGCGGTCGTCGAGGTGGGCTAGCTGTGCGGCGGCGGTTTCGTCGAAATCGACCGGCGAGTTCGGTGTCGGCGGATCGGTTACAGCCTCGTGGGAACCTTCTACTTCAGCCAGCGTCATCAAGGCCTCAGCCGCTGTGGGATAACCCGCGTAAGGAGCCAGATGACGGACGGCCTCCCGCAGGGCTGTCAAGCTGACGCCCTGTGACAGCGCCATTTGCACATGGGTCTGCAGCGGGAACCCGAGACAGTGCGCGCACAAGTCTGCAGCGAGAAATACAAAGGCTTTCTCACGCATCGTCAATTCCGACAAGCCCCATGCGTGCTGCCCCACCTCGACGGCCATCTTGGCGAAATCCGCGTCGAGCTCGGCGATAGCCTCCTGGTTGGTTAAATTCATTGTGCAGCTCCTAGTACTGGCTGGGCGGCCGCGCCGAACTTCGTCGGCAAGCCGAATAGGCGAATGCGCATCGCGTCGAAGAGCCGGTCGGGAGCCCAGCCGGCCAACAAGGCCAGCAGCCGCCCATCCTTACCAACCACGTAACGGGTGCGTGGACGCTTTTTTCCTAACGCACGCAGCACGGCGCGGGCGACGACATCGGGATCGCTGCCCGATCTCTCGCGTGCAAGCGCGCGATCGGTCATGGCTTGGTAGGTATCGCCATACAGTTCTAGATGCGCCAAGCTCATCTTGGACATCACTCGCTTGGCGTCTTCCTCGACTTTTGTCACCGCGTCGGTGTGAATCGACGCCGGTTCGATGAGGACGACGTGAATTTCCCAGGGGCGCAATTCCATCCGCAGGGACTCGGTGATCGAGGCGAAGGCCCACTTTGACGACGCCAACGGCGCGCCGAATGGCAGGCTGAGCCGATCACCGATCGATCCGATGTTGACGATCCGTCCTGCACCAGCGCGCAGTAGTGGGAGAAACGCCTGAGTGACCGCGACCTGCCCGAAAACATTCACTTCATAGATACGCCGTAGATCGTCCAGCGGGATTGCTTCCATCGGCCACGTCATCCCGATCCCGGCGTTATTCACTAACGCGGCGATCCCGTACTCGCCCACCGAACCGGCTACTTCGGCGACGGCGGCGCCGATGGAGGTCTCGTCGGTGACGTCGATGAGCACGGGCACCAGTTGCCCGTCAGTACGGCTGGCTTCCTGGACCAAGGCATGCCCATCTTGCCTGCGCCGCACGCCGGCGAAGACACAGTATCCGTGCGCAGCCAGTCGCAGGGCGCACGCCCTGCCGATGCCGGAGGAGGTTCCGGTCACCACCGCCGTTGGGCGCTGAACCTGTGAATGTATGGGTCGTGTGCCACCTCGTATCGCCATGTCAACAACTGTAGACCAACGTACGTTGGCCATCAAGTGTTGGCTTTGGTCCGCGATCTGTGGGTTAAGAGCGTCCCAGAAGGTGCACGCGGCGACGTGGGCTCCCCTTCAACACCGCAATCCTCAACGGGTAGCGAGATGCGTTCCGGCCCAAGGCGTTTCGGGATTCGCGGAGACCGTGAGAGCCGCTTATCCCCACCAGAACGACGTGGCGATCGCCACGTAGAGCGCGATGAGCACTGCTCCCTCGAACCAGGTCGACTCGCCGTCAAAGGTCACCAGCACCGCGACCAGCGCCGACATAATCATCGACGCCAACAGCAGTGGCGAAAACACCAGATCGAAACCGGGCTGGCCGAGCCATACCGCCGCCAGGCAGACGATGGGGGCGATGGTGAGTGCGATCTGGACGGGCGACTGGAGGACCACCTGAACCGCGTAGTCCATCTGGTTCTTGGCCGCCAGCTGAATGCCGACAAAATTCTCCACCGCGTTGCCGGCAATGGCCACGATCACCAGACCGGCGAACACCTCGTTGATGCCCACTGCATGCATCGCTGGCTCTAGGGCGGCGACGAACCATTCCGACACGAAGGCCGCACCGATACCGGCGAGGGCCAGCATGCCGATGGCCATCGCCAACGGCCACTCGCCGTGTGCCGTCGCGGCGCTGGCAGCTTCGGCCGAATCGGGGCTGGCCACTATGGGAGAGGTCGCTCTCGAGGGTTTATCACCAGCTTGCAGCGCCGAATCGGCGGCCCGCTTTCCGAGCGTGGCGGGCAGCGAGAGTGCGAAAAGCGCGAGCATGACGATGGAGACGACGACCGACACCGCCCTTTCGTGGTGTTGCGCCGGGGTGTGTATCGCAGCGGTCAACGAGGGGACGGCCAGGATGAACACCGCGAGGGTGAACATCAGTCCGAGCGTGCGTCCGTCGTCGGCGGCGAAGCGCTGGCGGCCGTGCCTGATCCCGCCGGCCACGAATGCCAGCCCGAGCACCAGCAGGGCGTTGGAGAGAATCGAGCCGACGATGGTGGCCTTCACCACGCCGTAAAGACCTGCCTTGAGTGCGAACAGGATGACGAACAACTCGGGCAGGTTTCCCAGCGCCGTCTGCAGTATCCCAGTGGCGTTGGGCCCGAGCCGGTCTCCGACCGCCTCCACCGAACGGCCGACCAGAGATGCCAGTGTGGCCAACGCGAGTGCGGAGATGGTGAACGCCAGCAATGCATTCGCGTGGGCGAAGTTGAGAACCCCGGCTGCCATGGACGCGATCACGGTGAGGGTGATCATGATGCGGTCGCGCCGGGTCAGCAGCGGTGGCCGTTCGGGATGGGTGGTCGTCACGCGCCTCTCCTCTGATCGCGCTGAAGTTTTCCACACCGAATGGTCGCGCCGAAACCACGCTGGTTCCGCTGCCGCGACCTCGACATACTGCCGAATCCGGGGGTCAACGCCATTCGCGGCGCGACGATGTGCCGCTTCCACGGTGGCGCAGCCGCCCACGTAAAGCGCGAGGCGCGCGAACGGCATGAGCGTGCCGCTGACCGGATGGCCAAGGAACTTCTAGGGATCGCCACTGACGGTCTCGCCTAACCGCGAGCGCAGCGAAAAGAGACTCATAATCCGTCGGTCGCGGGTTCGAGGCCCGCCCGCCCCACCGCAATGCGTTGTATGGCGTAGGCAGATGGCTGGCACATCATCACCGGCCGGCGGACGCATTCATCGGCACGCCGGAGCAGCTCGCCGATCATGTCGTCGCGTGGCAGGACGCAGGCGCGGCCGACGAGTTCGCGAGCGTGGGATCGACGCTGTCGCAGAAGATTACGACGTTCATCGACCAGGTCGTGCCTGTCCTGCAGCGGCGGGACCGAGTCCGTACCGAGTGCGCCGGGTCCACATTGCGCGATCACCGTGGGCATGAACGGCCGGCTAAATGGTCTTCCTTAGAACTCGTCGCGATCAACAACGAAGCGAACTTGACAGGCTTTGTGAATGTTGCCGGGGCGGAAGCCAACGACGTCGGTATCGACGACCCGGAGGCCCAGGCTATTGAATATTGATTGCCACTCGCTCACCCGTTTGAACTGGCAACCGAAATTCATATCGACAAGCCCTTGGGCGACAGCGTTACCAAAGAAATCGATAAGCACGAGCGTCTGAAATTGATCGCGTACATCCAGCTTATTAAATTCGGTTAGCTCGATCTGCTCCGCTGCGAACCCTGGGGGCGCTGCGGGAACAGCATACGTGTCTTCCTCGATAATCAACCGCCGTGCCACACGCCGCAAATTTGTCAGCAATGGAATCAAGTCGGGTTCATCAACATGATGAAGGACGGTTTTGACGATCGCACTGTCGAACGCGTCGTCCGCATAGGGGACGTCAACGGGTGAAGCCATCTGCCGAAACGGCAGATGTGCGGCCTCAGCGCCGCGGTAGTCCAGCACGTCGGTGGTGTAGCAGTCGAAGCCGGCGCGCGCGATCAGCGCAGCTAAATGACCGCGGCCGCTGCCGAAATCGAGTACTGTGCTGCCGTTGATGGCGTCTGCGAAATTGTTGAAGTCCTGCACCGGCTTACGCTGTGACTTATACGCCGAGTAGCCCTCGCTGAACCAGGAGCCGTCTCCCTCCGATGCGAAGAATCGTTCGTGCACCTCTTCGGCTGCTTGATAGAGTTCACACCCGTTAGCGGCTGCCAGTAAATACTTACGTGCGTCCTCCAGGGTTGAACGCACGTCGCCGGAATAATCTGGAAAATGGGATTTGTAACTTCTTTCCAGCACCGACAAAGTGAAGTTCAGGGCCGTGGTTCCGTGCTGTAAAGTGTCGTGAATGAACTCGTATTGAGCACGTTTGGTGGCTGTTGACACCAACAATCCTTTCGTCACGCATGCTTCAAACGCCTGACGCGGCATCGTCGGGTAGCGGCAGGCGGAGGCCAAAGCAACTAATTCAACGCCTTGTATCAGTACAACGCAAATTGAAGGTATTTAGCTAAAAGCTGACCCGATTCGGCTTTACAGCAGTGCTAAACACGCGTAGGGCAAAGAAAGCCGGCCTAATGGTGAGCCGCATTCTTTGCGCATGCCGCTTTAGCGAAAGCCGTTTGACGTGCGGTTCTCGTCGCCGGCGACCCAAGTGCTTCGTCCGCCGCGGCCTGTCCAACGTCGAGCACCCTCGTTGACGGCAAACCTCGCGCGTGCCCGGGTACCTTGCGTCGCCGAGTACCGGGCCCTGGGATGCAATGGTTGAAACGAAGTGTCATGTGAGCCAGCGCATTCCGGAGAATGAATGTGGGCAGCGACACACCCTCCCGATGCTTGGACCCTGACCCTACTAGGGTGCTGCCTATGGCGGTGCTGCACGGCAGAAGAATCTTGTTCGACATCGATGGCACCCTGGTTGACTCAACCGCCACAGTCGAACGGTCCTGGGGGACGTGGGCCGAGGAATACGGCGTCGACTATGAAGAGGTACTCAAGGTCTGTCATGGCAGGCGGACCGAGGACACCGTCGCGCAATTCGTCGTACCGCACGACCGACTCGCAGCGACAGCCCGGCTACTCGCTCTGCAAGAGCAGGCTGATCTCGATGGTGTCCTGGCGCTACCGGGAGCACGCCGATTGCTTGATGCCCTGCCGCATAGTCATTGGGCTGCAGTGACTTCGGGGCCGCGCTCGTTGATGGCTGCCCGACTGGCGGCAGCGCGGCTCCCCGCTCCGAAATTGTTGATCGGCGCAGAGGATGTATCGGACGGCAAACCGAATCCCGAGAGCTACCTTAAAGCGGCCGCCGCGCTGGGCCTCGACGCCCGGGAATGCGTCGTCGTGGAGGATGCGCCCGCGGGCGTCGGCGCTGGGCGGGCAGCGGGGGCCCAAGTGCTCGCCGTCACGACCACTCACCACACGACCCAACTGACAGACGCCGACATCGTCGTGGCCGATCTATCCTGCGTCGATGTCGAGGTCACCGAGATCGGTGTCGCCTTGCTGATCAACTAAAGCGGTAACGGTCCGCGCCGCAACGCAGGTTTAAGAACCGAGGCCGTCACTGCCGAGCCCGTAGGCAAAGCCTGACGAGAAGGACAGCAGCCAGCCTGAACGGTCTCACCTAATCCGACCACGAGGTGGAGGACGCGGGCCGGGTGAAATAGTGACTACGGATCGCGGGTATTCGGCTAGCAAGATGACGCAACTGTCCGATCGAAGTACCGACGAAATCGACCCATGCGTGCGTGTTTACGGGGCGCGGGTCCACAATCTGCGGGGAGTCGACGTCGTGGCGCCGCGCGACGCGCTCGTCGCGTTCACCGGCATCTCCGGATCCGGCAAATCGTCGTTGGCCTTCGGCACCATCTATGCCGAAGCCCAGCGCCGCTATTTCGAATCGGTCGCCCCGTACGCCCGTCGCCTGCTATTGCCCACCGGCGCGCCGAAGGTGGATGACATCACCGGGCTACCCCCCGCCGTCGCGCTGCAGCAGCGCCGCGGTTCGTCGACGTCGCGGTCGACGGTCGGCACCGTCACCACCCTGTCGAACCTGTTGAGGATGCTGTTCTCCCGCGCGGGGACCTACCCGCGGGGAGCCACGGAACGACTGGACTCCGATGCGTTCTCGCCGAACACCGCCGTGGGGGCGTGCCCGGAATGCCACGGGCTTGGCCGAATTCATCGGGTGACCGAACAGACGCTGGTGCCGGACCCGTCGCTGACCATCCGCGAAGGCGCCGTGGCCGCATGGCCCGGCGCGTGGCAAGGCCAGAACCTGCGCGACATCCTCGTCACGCTGGGGTATGACATCGACAAGCCATGGCACAAACTCCCCAAGCGGCAACGCAATTGGATTCTGTTCACCGATGAACAACCAACGGTCGAAATCGATCCGGGCCAACACCCCGTGCAGGCCGATTATTACTACAACGGCACTTTCTCCAGCGCCGAACGTCATGTCCGCCACACGTTGGCCAACTCCCATAGCGCGATGATGCGTCGGCGCGTGTTGCAATTCGTCGACACCGTCGAGTGCCCGGTATGCGACGGTTCGGGGTTGCGGCCCGAGGCGCTGCGGGTGACTTTCGCCGGGCGCACCATCGCCGACTACACGGCGATGCCGTTGGCCGACCTCGCTGATACGTTGCGCCCGACGGCTTCTCGGACCGACGCCGCCGCCGCGTACGAGTCCACGCAATCCGGTGAGCTGACCGAAGTGGCGACCATGATCGCCGCCGACCTCGTCGCCCGCCTGCAGGTACTCATGGATCTCGGCCTCGGCTACCTGACGCTCAGTCGCCGCACGCCGACGGTGTCACCCGGCGAACTGCAGCGGTTGCGGCTGGCCACTCAGCTGCGCGCCGGCTTGTTCGGCGTCCTCTATGTGCTCGATGAGCCGTCGGCCGGACTGCACCCGGCCGACGCCGAACCGCTGCTCGACGTGCTCGATCGCCTACGTCGCGCAGGCAATTCGGTATTTGTGGTCGAGCACGACATGGATGTTGTGCGCCGTGCCGACTGGATCGTCGACGTGGGCCCGGGGGCCGGCGAGCTGGGCGGGGGTGTGCTCTACAGCGGGCCGGTGCCGGGTCTTGCCGACGTCGAGGAATCGGTCACCCGTCACTACCTTTTCGAGAACGCCGGCCCGGCGCCTCGCCAACCGCGCACGCCGTCAGGGCGGCTGCGGCTGGGCGGAATCTGCTTCCACAATCTGAGAGACCTCGACGTGGACCTGCCGCTCGGCGTATACACCGCGGTCACCGGAGTGTCCGGTTCAGGCAAGTCGACACTTGTCGTCAAGGTCCTCGGTGACGTCGTGCACAGCCAGCTCGGCACCGGACGAGCGGCCGACCCGGCCGAATCCGATGACGACGAAACCGACAGCGGCGTAGTCGATCTCGATCACGATTCGAGTGCCGGTGTGACGGTAGAAGGCGCCGAGCAGATCAACCGGCTGGTCTCCGTGGACCAGCGCCCGATCGGACGCACACCGCGCTCGACGCTGGCGACCTACACCGGCTTGTTCGACGCCGTGCGCCGTGAATTCGCCGCGACCCCAAAGGCGCGTCGCCGCGGTTGGACGGCGGGCAGGTTTTCCTTCAACGTGGCTGAAGGTCGCTGCCCCACCTGTCAGGGGGAGGGCTTCGTTTCGGTCGAATTGTTGTTCCTGCCAGGCACATACGGCACCTGCCCGGCGTGTCAAGGAGCGCGTTACTCCGACGAGACACTCGAGGTGCGCTATCGCGACCGGACGATCGCCGACGTGCTCGCGATGACCGTCGATCAGGCCGCGAAGTTTTTTGCCGACGTCGCCAGTGCCGCGCGGAGCTTGACCACGCTGCAAGAGGTCGGACTGGGGTACCTGCGTCTCGGACAGCCCGCGACCGAGCTCTCGGGTGGCGAGGCGCAGCGGATCAAGCTCGCCGCCGAACTGCAGAGACCCCGCCGAGGGCATACCCTCTACGTCCTCGACGAGCCGACCACCGGGCTGCATCCCGCCGACGTCGATCTGCTCGACCGTCAGCTGCACCGCCTGGTCGACGCGGGCAACACCGTCGTGGTGGCCGAGCACGACATGCGGATGGTCGCGGGCGCCGACTGGGTGATCGACCTGGGGCCGGGGGCCGGCAGCGACGGCGGTCGGGTCGTCGCGGCGGGGCCGCCGCAGAAGGTGGCCCACGCAAAACACAGTCGCACGGCGCCCTACCTCGCGAAGCGGTTGGCGCCGTCCGTTACTTGCTGACGAAGTTATCGACGGGTTCAGGCGATCTGGACAGCCGCTTGTTCGAAGTATTGGTTGTAGGCAAGGTAGACCGGTTTCTTCCGGGTCCGCTCTAGAAACTCCTGGAATGCCCTGAACTCATGTTCCTGGGCGCCCGGATAGTTATAAACTCATCAAAGACGATGACGGTACCTGACACGATATTGTCGCCCAACAGGCTGAAAATCTCTTGCGTCGATTCGTAAATATCGCAATCTATATGCAGGAAAGCGATTGGAGTGGTTTTCAGAATTCGCTTTTTGAATTCCGGAAGGGTTTCGTGGAACATGCCCTTGACCAGAGCTACGTTATGGAGCACGGGCGGCATCCACCCCTCGGCGTTGGCCCGGAAAGTACCGTGGGGAACCGTGATATCGGTGCGGGTCCATCGTTCCGAAGGCCGTCGAACGAATCGAATCCCCAGATGCGCTGTCCGGGGGTGAGCGCGGCAATGAAGTTGATGGTTCTTCCGGTGCACACGCCCATCTCCAAGAATGCGCCTCGCAGCGTCACGTGGTCAGAGCCGTATTTGAGCAATTCCGCATCGGTGTCGAGAGCTTCGTCATCGCCGAAGTGCTCGGCCACCATCGTCCGCGCTGTCGGCGATTCTCGATAGTCCTTGTCCATCGGGTAGAAGTTGAGGATTTGATGGCCGTGGTGCCCTTCCTCACTGACTATCGGCATTTTTACCAATTTGGCCCAATCGAATCCGCTGCTACACGGGTAATCTGACGCCACCGACGGCTCCATGCGCTCAACCTCCTCGCCGGAAGACGCAGCGT
The DNA here is from genome assembly GCF_001673415.1 of Mycobacterium sp. 1165196.3. NCBI lineage: Bacteria > Bacillati > Actinomycetota > Actinomycetes > Mycobacteriales > Mycobacteriaceae > Mycobacterium > Mycobacterium sp. 1165196.3. The sequence goes on from NZ_LZLU01000123.1 coordinate 14,117, forward strand.
GATTTATCGGCAGCGTAGAGGCTTGGCAATCAATTCACGACGGATTGTGGAATCCCATCGGCCACCCGCGGATGGTCTCGATCCACGCGCTCGACGGCGAAACCCACGCTCGGCATCGCCGCGAACTGCCGTCACCGCCCACGACGCGCGGTCTCACTACCGCCGTGTGGCGACATTGCTGACGAGACACGAAAAATTTGATCCACCGTTGCGACCGTTAGCGCAGTACTCTTTTTGTGCCAGCATCTCCGTGAAGGAGAGGGATCGTGGGATCTCAGAGAGTCGTCGGTAGTCAGGCGGATCGGCTCCCGTTGGCCGCGCGGGCCTCAGCAGTGCCCGCGACGATCCTCGAACTAGGCGGTCGGTATCCGGGGGCCGCGGTGTTGTTCGCGGCGCCGCTGACGGTTGCCGGCATTTGGGGGATGGTCACGCGCCCGTCGTTGGCATTGCCGCTGGTGCTGCTGGCCGGCGTGGCCTTGGTGTTGATCGATTTCCTGGCGGGCCCGTACCGGGTGGCCGAGCAAAAGGCGCGGGTCGCCGGCGCCCAGAAGCCGAGCCGTCAGCCGATACTGAACCAGCCCAGGATGCAGTTCACACAGACGCCGCCGCGGCAGAAGGTAGAACCCCAGGCAGGGGTGCAGGCAGAAGCCGCCGCCGCTCAGGCGCTGGCCGCGGAAGCCGAAGCGGTGGCCGCCGAGGCGCGGGCCCGCGCCGACGCTGCCGCAGCCGAAGCCCTGGCCGCGGAAGCCGAAGCGCTGGCCGCGGAAGCCGAAGCCCTGGCCGCCGAGGCGCGGGCGCAGGAAGAAGCGGCCGCGGCCGAAGCGCTGGCGGCCGAACCCGAGGCGGTGGCCGCCGAGGCGCGGGCGCAGGCCGAGATCGCCGCGGCGGAAGCGCTGGCCGGCGAGGCGCGCCAGCGGGAGCGGGCGCGCGCGGAAGCCATCGCTGCCGAAGCGCTGGCCGCGGAGGCGCGCAAGCGGGCCGAAGTCGCCGAGGCCCACGCGCTGGCCGCCGAGGCCCGCAAGCAGGCCAAGGCCGCCGAAGCGCACGCGCTGGCCGCCGAAGCCCGCAAACGGGCCAAAGCCGCCGAACCGGAAGCCTTGGCCGCCGAGGCCCGGGCGCATGCGGAAGCCACCGAGACCCAGGCCCTGATCGCGGAGGCCCGGGCGCGGGAGCTGGCGCGCGCGAAGGCCGCCGAAGCCGAAGCGGCGGCCATCGAGGCGCGCAAGCAAGCCGAAGCCGCGGAAGCGCAAGCGCTGGCCGCGGCGGCGCGCAAGCGGGCCGAAGCCGCCGAAACCGAGGCCCTGGCGGCCGAAGCGCGAAATCGGGCAAAGGCCGCCGAGGCCGAAGCGCTGGTGGCCGAGTCGCGGGCGCGCGCCGAAGCCGCCGAGACGCAGGCCGCGGCTGCCGAGGCCCGGGTACGGGAGCGGGCGCGGGCCGAAGCCGCCGAGGCCGAGGCCCTGGCCGCCGAGTCGCGCGCACGCGCCGAAGCCGCCGAAACGCGAGCCCGGGCCGCCGAGGTCTGGGCGGGAGCCGAAGCCGCCGAGGCCCAAGCTCGGGCCGCCGAGGCGCGGGCGCGGGCAATCCGGCTGCGGCTGGAAGCTGATGCCAAAGCCAAGCGGCAAGGGAACAAACCGTAGGCGAAAGTGCTGTCCTGTCCGCCCGCGGGTCTGAAGATTTGGGATCGGTAGCGAACCCGAGCCGGTGCGATTGCCCATGCAACGACAACGCAGACGACAGCGACCAGGAGAACCCACCATGAAGCGAACACTCACCGGAGCACTGCTGTCGGGCACCGTGGTCCTGGGAAGTCTCGGGCTGGGCACCGGTGTCGCCCAGGCCGACCCGGGAACGGGCATCTGTAATCAGTTGGCCATGTGCAGCTACATCTGGTGTCCCGGGAGTCCGCTGCCGATGCCGGACGTTGTATGGGACATGAACACGTGCCACCACTACTACGGCGGGAGCCTCGGACATCCGGGGACCGAGGGGGGCATTCAAGTCGGCGCGCACATTCTGGAGGGGGACCCGTCCCCGGCGAACACCTGTAACGGATCCCCCATCTGCTTGCCCGGTCTGTAAGAGGCCCTGACCCGTCGACGTGTGGAAAGCCGGCGCCTGGGTATCTTGGCGAGCGTATGTCTACAGCTCGAACACAACCGGATCAGCGCGAACTCGACGGCGTCCTGGGGACCATCGACGCCATCTCCCAGGCCTTCGCGGCCAAGATCGTCGGGCAGCGCGAACTACGCGAGTCGCTGCTGATCGGCCTGCTTGCCGGCGGCCACATCCTGCTCGAAAGCGTGCCGGGTCTGGCCAAAACCACCGCCGCCAAGGTGCTCGCCGAGTCGATTCACGGCCGGTTCCAACGTATCCAGTGCACGCCCGACCTGCTGCCCAGCGACATCATCGGCACCCAGCTCTACGACTCGGCGACCAACTCGTTCGTCACCCAGCTCGGTCCGGTGCACGCCAACATCGTGCTGCTCGACGAGATCAACCGGTCTAGTGCGAAGACGCAGAGCGCGATGCTCGAGGCGATGGAGGAGCGGCAGACCACGATCGCCGGGCAGGTGCACCCGCTGGCGGATCCCTTTCTGGTCATCGCCACCCAGAACCCCGTCGACCAGGAGGGCACCTATCCGCTCTCCGAGGCGCAGACCGACCGCTTCCTGCTCAAGGAGATCGTGCGCTATCCCTCCCCGCAGGAGGAGGTGGAAGTCATGACGCGGATCGACGCCGGCGTCTACGACAAGGGGCGCCCGGCCCCGCCGGTGGTCAGCCTCGACGACGTGCTGCGCCTGCAGGACGTGGTGCGCCACGTCCACATGGACCGCGCGCTCATGCTCTACGCCAGCCAGTTGGTCGACGCGACGCGTCACCCCGAGCGTGCGTTGCCCAAGCAGATCGCGCGCCTGGTCGAATACGGCGCCAGCCCACGCGCCACGATCGCGTTCTGCAAGGCGGCCCGCGCGCAGGCCGTGCTATCCGGGCGCGCACACGTGCTGCCCGAGGACATCGCAAAACTCGCCCACCGGGTGCTGCGGCACCGACTGATCCTCGGATTCGAAGCGGCGAGCGCCGATATCACCGCCGAGGTCGTGGTCGACGCCGCGCTGCGGGCCGTCCGGGTCCCCTAGGGGCCACAGGGCCATCGTGGGCAAACACCTCAACCGGGCGAAAGCCCACTTCGGCACCGACACCCGCGGTCTGCTCGAAGGTGGGCGCTACGCGCTATTGCATACGCGCAGCATGGAATTCGACGACCTGCGCCCATACGTTCCCGGCGACGACGTCCGCGACATCGACTGGAAGGCGTCCGCGCGCTCGGGCGGCGTGCTCATCAAGCGGTTCGTCTCCGAAAAGCACCACAAGATCCTGCTCGTCGCCGACGCCGGCCGCAACATGTCGGCGCTCGCCCCGAGCGGAGAGTGCAAACGCGATGTCGCCGCGCACATCATGGGCGCGGTGGGATTGATCGGCCTACGGCGATCCGATCAGATCGGCATGGTTTACGGTGACCGCCGCGGCTGTGTGAACATCCCGCAGCGGCGCGGCGAGTCGCACATCGAGGGGCTGCTGCACCGCTGGTATCAGCACACGACGGTTGGCCCCGGCCGCAGCGACATCGCCGCCCAACTCGATTACGTCGCAACGCATTACCGGCACACCATGCTGATCATCGTGGTGTCGGACGAACCCGAGGTCGACGACCGACTCGGTGAAATGCTTACCAGGCTGACCGGGCGCCACGACATCATGTGGGCGATGGTGTCGGACATGCCCGCCGTGGGACCCGACGACACCGACGGATACGACGTCGCCACCGGACGCTTCGTCTTGAACGGCGCCGACCTCGGACCGCGCGTCGTTGCCGCCTACCGCCGCGCGGAGCGGGCCCGCCGCGCCCGCCTCGATGCCTTCCTGACCGCGCACGCGATCCCGCACGCAATTATCGCGGGCAGCAACGACATTCGGCGCGAACTCGTCCGCCTGACCGAGGTGGCCGCTCGTGCCGGGTGATCTGCTGCGCCATCTGTTCGGTCCACAGCCCTACTCGCCGTGGTGGCTGTGGCTGGCCGTCCTAATGCTCCTCGCCGTCATCGGTTGGTATGCGGGTGTCTTCGTGTGGACGCTGCCGTCGCAGCGGTTGCGGCGCATCCCCGTCGTGCGGCGGATGCAGGCCCGGGTGATCCGCCGCCGGTTCGCCCGTCGCGTGCAGGGCATCGCCGAGGAGCACGACGCCGGGCAGATCTCGGCGCCGGCGGCGTGCGCCGCGATCAGCCGAACGGTGCGCAGCTTTCTGCATCAGGCGACCGGGGTGCGGGCCCAATACCTGCAAGTCGGTGCCATGGCCGACGCGAACCTCGCCGGGGCCGCACCGCTGTTGACCCGGCTCGGTGATGCGCAGTTCAACGCCGAGTCACGAGTCGACGTCGCCGACGTGAGCGCGCGGGCGCAGGAGTTGATCCGGTCGTGGACCTGAGGTGGTGGCCGGTAGCGGCCATCGGCGCGGCCACCGTTGCCGCGGTGGTCGCGCTGGCGGCGCTGCTTCCGATGACCGCGGCTCGCAGGCGGCTACGGCCGCTGGCCAACATCGCACGGCTGACCCGGTTGCCCGAGTACGCCAAAGTTGCTCGGCTGCGTTCCCTCTCGACGATCGTGACCCTGGTGGTGCTGACGGTCATGTTCGGCGCCGCGACGTGGGCCGCGGCCCGGCCGAGCGTGGCGCGCAACGACTTCGACGCCGCTCACCCCGAAGACATCATGGTGTGCGTCGGGCAACCGGTGGCCGATGCGGCCACCGCCGAACTGCTCGACTACTTCGCGCGCCAGACCGCGGCGTCACCTCAGGCGCAACGCATCGGCCTGACATCGGTCAACCGCCGCGTGGTGCCACTGACGCGCGACCATCAGTACGCCGCGGCGCAATTCGCCGACTACCTCGGCGCCCATCAGGCGCACACGTCATTCGCCCCGCCGGTGCCGTACTCGGACTACGCCGCCAGCGTGAATGACGTTCTGGCGCTGTGCCTCTCAGGTTTTCCGTCCACCGAGCATCCCAATACGCACCGGCGCTCGGTGATCTACCTTGGACCGTCGGATCTGCGTGCCGCGGCGGAGCAGCGCGCCGTACTGTTCGCCGATGGCAGCGTTCGGGCCCTGGCCCAACGGACCGGGGCGCAGATCAATGTGATCGACACCGCCCCGTCGGCGGCGAGCGGTTCCCTGGCCGCGCTCACCCGGCAGACCGGCGGCGGGTACGTCGCGGCGGGCACGACGTCGGTGACCACGGCGCTCAACGGGATTCGGGCGCACGCCCCGCCGGCGCGCACGGCCGACGGCGCCGTGGTGACGGCGGACTTCCGGGACGCGCCGGCGGTGCCTCTGGCGATCGCGCTGCTGTCGGCGGCCGTGCTCTCGGTGGCTCTGTTGGTGTTGCGCCGATGACGTTTCAACCCCTGCTGCCCGGGCCGATCCTCGCGGTCGTCGCCGGTGCCCTTGCCCTGGCCCGCCTGGTGGCGCTGTGGCGGGTGCTAGCGTCGGCGGGAAGCCGCCGCCGCCGCGCGGTGCTGCGCTGGACGGGCGTGACTCTGGCGGTGCTGCTGCTCATCATCGCGACCACCCGCCCGGCGCTGGTGAACGACAACCGCCAAGACGCGACGCCGGCGGCCGGCGCGGCTCTCAACGTGTTCCTCGTCGTGGATCGGTCGGCAGACTCGAATATCGAGGACTACGGCAACGGCGAACCGCGGATCGCGGGGATGCGCGACGACATCGCGGCATTGACCAAGCAATACCCCGCGGCGCGGTTCGCGCTGATCACCTTCGATTCGAAGGCTTCCCTCGATTGGCCGCTGTCCGAGGATGTTTGGAGTCTACGACCGACCGTCGCGGCGCTCGGTTCGAGTAACGCAGGTCGCGACGCGAACGCTGGAGCGGCGGACAACGTGCTGCGCTACCAACTGATCCAGGCGACGCAGCAATATCCGGGGTCGCGAAACGTGGTGCTCTACTTCGGTTCGGGTGCGCCCGGATCCCAGGCGCCGCAGGACGACTTCACCGTCACGCGGGGGACGGTGAGCGGGGGAGCGGTGCTGGGATACGGCCGCAGCGACGCAATCGACGAAGCCGAATTGCGCAGGCTGGCAGCACAACTCGACATTCCCTACGTCCACCGGGATCGTGGACAGCCCTTCCGGCCGGACCTGCCCGATTCACCGCGCCGCGTCGAGGCCGACCGGATCGAGCTGTACTGGTTGCCCGCGCTGCTGGCGGCGGGGCTGCTGCTCGCCGAGATCTACCTTTCGGTCCGAGAGTTCCGGCGCGGCCGGATCGCCCGACGGGACTTGGTGTCATGACGCGCAGACCGGCGCGCTTGCGGCTGCGACGACGCCTTGTCATCTACTCGGCCCCGCTGACCGTCCTGGCGCTCTTGATCGCTGTCAAACTGATCTCGGTTGCGGTGGTGGGGCATTGGGCCGCCTCCTCGTTCGCCCGCGGCGATGGGAGCGCGGTGCGAGCCGACGCGGCGATTCTCGGCGCGGCCAACCTGGTGGAACCGGCCAAGGCGCCGTTCGTCGCAGGCACCGCTGCCGTGCTCGACGGCCAACTCGAGGACGCCGACGCCCACTTCGCCGACGCGCTGGCCCGCAGCGGCACCGCCCGCTCATGCCCGGTGCGGGTCAACCTCGAACTGGTCCGCGAAACTCAGGGCGACCGGGCAGCGGCGGCGGGGGACCGCGTACGCGCCGACGAACGCTACGCGAGTGCGCTGGCCGTCGTCGACGCCGCGCCGGGCGGCTGCTTTTCCGGCAACGCCGACTGGGACCCGCAACGGCGCGCCATCCGTGACGACGCGGCAAACAGGTTGGCGGTTAAGAGAAGTGCGCTCAACGCGCCGCCGGAAGCGCCGCCACCCCCGCCACCACCGCAACCGAGATCAGTTTGACAGCGATCAAGAGCGCCAGGACGGTCAGCGGGGCCGAGTAGATGACAAGG
>NZ_LZLU01000124.1:0-5280 GCF_001673415.1 Mycobacterium sp. 1165196.3
CGGCTTCCGATGTCGCATTGGTGGAGCGGAAGAGCGCCTTGAGGTTTTCGGCGTTGTTGTTGGCGCCGAGCATGCCGCGCAGCGGGCCGCTGGTGCCGTTGATGAACCGGTTCACGCTTTCGTCGATGTTGTCCTGCTTGTAGCTGAACATGTTGACCACCGTCTGCGTGGCGGTGTCGACGAAACGCTGATCGCGCGCCTGCGCCGTGGTGGCGTGGCGCTGCGAAACGAGCAGCGCCGCCACACAACCGGCCAGCACACCGACCGCCAGCAGTGCGGCCGCGAACGAGATCCACGCCACCAGGGCACGGTGCGGCTGCCGGCGCGGTGGCGGCTTGATGGACTTGAGGGCCTTGACGGGTTTGGGCGTCGGCTTCGCCGCGGGCGCAACGTCGGTGTGGACCGTGACGTCCTGGGCCGAATCACCCTTGGCCGGACCCGCCGCGCGGGAGGCCCGACGGCGCACCCGTGGTTTGTTCGTTTGTTCGTCTGCCACGGCAGTGTCCATTACATCGGCCTTGGATCAAGCATGAGGTCCACCCAGTTCTCGGCGCCGGAGGTACCGGTGGCGCCGGCCGCGAAGATACCAGTGCCACCGGCCGGATCGACAAACGCGCCGGTCTTCTCGTCGTAGGTCGCGTATGCCGGCGGCCCGCTGGCCTGGGGTTGCCCACCGGGCGGCGGGCCCCACGGCTTCTCCGGTCCCGGGCCCGCCGGCGGCGGGCTGATGCCCTCCGGCGCGGGCGGCGGGGGCAGCCACTTCGGGTACGGAAGCTGCGGCGGCACCGGCGGCACCCCGGGCGGCTGCCAGGACGTGAACGGCGGTGGCGGCCCGTTGTCGTTGGGCGGCGGCGGAGCGAAGGCCGGCTGCTTGTTGGGCAACGGACCCGGGCCGGGCACCACACCCGGCGGCGGCGGCCCGACGATGGGTGTTCCCGGATCGGGCTCAGCGCCCGGCGGGATGTACGGGAACTTGTTGGGCGGCAACACGTTCAGCCCGTTGGTCACCGGGGTGTCGTAGGGCACCGGCGGACCGCGCCACGGGTTGCGGCCGATCGGCACGTAGCCCTTCGGGTCGCGACAGAGCTGGATGGTCGGTGCGCGTTTGCCGGGGAATTCCTGGCACGGGTAGTTGCGGGCGCCACGCACGGTGCTGGGATCGTTTTGCGCGGTCTTGCAGTACATGTCCTTCGGCAGCTCGCGCACCGTCTCGTCGGCCGGGGTGCGCATCAACGGCGGCGGCAGGAAGCCGACAGCGCATGGCGGCGGGTCGTTGAGGTCGAGCTTGAAGTCCAGCTTTCCACCCTCGTCGATGGGGGGACCACCCGCCATCGTGATGATCGCGGCGAACAGCGCCGGCAGGACCACCAGCAGCTGCTCGATCGACTTGTGGTAGATCACGCCCACCCGGCCCAGGTTGGCCAGGCTGGCGGCCAGCGCCGGGAAAGAGGGACGGATGCCGGAGAACGCGGTGCTCGCCTCGTCGGTGGCGCCGGGGGCGGTCGCCAGCGTGTCGCGCAACTGCGGGTCGGCCTGACGCACCTCGGAGGTGAACCGCGCCAGCCCGTCGGACAGCGACTTGATGTCCGCGCCGGCGCGGATCTGCGCCTGCAGGAACGGGCCGGCCTGGTCGATCAACTGCGAGACTTGCGGATAGTTTGCGTTGGCCTCGTCCACCAGCAGCCTGGCGGACTCGAACAGCCGGGCCATCTCGGGACCCGATCCGTTGGCGGCGACGAACGTCTCGTGCAGCAGCTCACGCAACCGGGTATCGCCCAGGCTGTTGACCAAGGTCTCGGAGCGCTTCAGCAGGTCGGCGACGTCCTGGCCGATCCGGGTGTTCTTGCGCTCGATGCGAGAACCGTTGACCAGCTTGCTCAATGCCGGTGAACTGGGCGGCACCAGGTCGATGTACTGCTCGCCCACGGCGGACACACTTTTGACGGTCGCGGTGACGTTCGACGGGATGGCGGTCCCGCTGTTCAGCCGCATGTCGGCGATGACGCCGTTGGGGCTCAGCCCCACCGACTCGACCCGGCCGACGGCCACGCCGCGGTAGGTGACGTTGGCGTTCTTGTACAGGCCGCCCCCGGCAACGAAATCGGCGCTCACTCCGTAGGTTCCGATGCCGAACGTCGCGGGCAACCGCAGGTAGAAGATCGCCATCACGGTCAAGGTGATGACGGTGATCACCGCGAAAATCACCAGCTGGATCTTGGTCAGTCTGTCGTGCATCTGCGCCCGCCCCCTAGTGTCCCGAAGCCGTGCCGGGCGGAATCTTGAACGGGTCCGCGGCCTGTCCGGACAGGTTGGCCAGTTCGCCGGTCAAGAAGTCGGGCGGATTGAGGATCTCGTTCATGTGGGCCATGTTCGGGTCGAAATACGCCGTGGTGAAGAACGTTTCGCCCAGCCGGCGCAGGGTGAGGTCGAAGGTGGTGAACACGTTGAGGTAGTCACCGCGCACGGCCTGCTTGATGCCGTAGTTGGGGAACGGGAACGTCAGCAGGATCTGCAGCGAGGTGACCAGGTTTTTCCGGTTGTCGTTGAGCGCCTTGACGACCGAGTACAGGTCCTTCATGTCGGCGGCGAAGTCCACCTTGGTCTTAGCCAGGATGTGGGAGGTGACGTTCGCCAGTTTGTGCAGCGCGCTAAACGCCTCGACGATGTGATCGCGGTTCTTGTTGAGCACGCGAATGGCCTCGGGCAGCGTGTCGAGCGCCCGGCCCAGGTTGTCCTTATCGTGCGCCAGGTTGGCCGAGAATCGGTTCAACCCGTCGACCGCTTCGATGATGTCGTTGACCTGGCGGTTGAGCCCCGAGGTCAGTTCCGCGAGCCTGGGGACCAGGTCGACGAACTGGTCCTGCCGGCCGGCGACGGCCCGGTAGGTCTCGTCGGTGATCTCTTCCAGCGCACCGACGTTTCCCTTGTTCACCACCACGCCCAGCGCCGAGAGCACCTCTTCGGTGGTGGGATAGCGGCCGGTGTTGGCCTCCGCGATCTTCGACCCGTCCTTGAGCTTGCCAACGGCCGGCTTGTCCTTGGGACGCGCCAAGTCGATGTGCATCGAACCGAGCAGCGATGTCTGGGCGACCGTCGCGGTCGAGTTTGCGGGCAGCACCACGTTTTTGTCCAGCGCCAATTTGACCGCGGCATAGAACGATCCGTCGGCCCGCTGTTCGGCCGCGATGCCGGCGACGCTGCCGACGGTGACGTCGTCCACCATGACCGGAGAGTTCTGCGGCAGGGTCGCCACGTCGGGCAGCTCGACGGTGATCGAATAGGCGCCGCTGCCGTGGCCGGCGGTGCCCGGCATCGCCAGCGAGTTCAGCCCGCTGAATTGGCAGCCGGCCAGCAGCACGCTGCCCGTCGCCAATCCGCCTGCGCGCAACCACATCCGGTTCATCCGCCACCACCCAAGCCGGCCGCCGGCCCGTTGGGCGCCTGGCCCGGAGGCGGGCCCGGCAGCGGACCGAAGGCGCTTCCGGCGGCGGGGCCAGGAGCTGGAGCGGCACCGGGCGGCGCCGGCTGGCCCGGCGCGGGAGCGGCCTGCGGGGCCGACGGGACCAGCAGGGCCTGCAGGTCCGCCGGGTTCTGGGCGTCCGGCGGCGTCTGGGTGCCCTTGGCCGGAATCCAGGTCAGCTGTGGCACCGGCGTCGCCGACTTGGCCTGGGTTTCGGGGGTGTCGTAGATGATCTGGCCCTTGTACGCCGTAATCGTGTTGAGCGGGTGGAACATCAGCGGCGGGTAGTTCACGGTGAGCCGGCGCAGCACCGGACCGAGCCGCTCACGGCAGAGCTCGGCGCGCTTGAAGTAGTCGGGCGCCCTGGGCCCGGCGGCGGTCTCGAAGGAGCCACCGCAGATGAACTGCACGGGGTTGGCGAATTCCGGTATCGACAGCAGGCCGTTGAGGGTGCCCTGCGCGGGGTCGTAGATGTTGTAGAAGTTGGCGATACCCGGGCCCGCCACGTGCAACACCTGCTCGATGTTGTCACTCTGGTCGCTCAATGTCTTCGCGAAATCGTTGAGGTTGTTGACCGTATCGACGATCGTGGAGTTGTTCTCGTGCAGGAAGCCCCGGATGTCCGACAGCGCCTTGTTCAAAGTGCCCAGGGTGGTGTCGAGGTGGCGCGAGCTGTCGGCGAGCACCTGAGACACCGAGGCGACGTTGCCGGCGAACTGAACGATCTGCTCGTTACTGGACGAGAGCGCGTTGACGAGCACCTGCAGGTTTTTCACCGTGCCGAAGATGTCGCCGCGCGAATCCCCAAGGCGCCCAGCGGCTTGCGAGAGCTCGCGCAGGGCGTTGTGGAACGACTGGCCCTTGCCGTCGAAGGTGTCCGCGGCCTGGTTGATCGCCGAGCCCAACGGTCCTTGCAGGGATCCGGCCGTCGGACCGAGCTGGACGGCCAGCTGGGTCAGCGACTCCTTGACCTCGTCCCATTCCACCGGGACGGCGGTGCGGCCCAGGCCGATGCTGGCGCCGTCGGCCATCTCGGCCCCGCCGGTGTACGCCGGCGTCAACTGAATGAACCTGGCGGCCACCAGGTTTGGCGACATGATGATCGCCTTGGCGTCCTTGGGGACCTTCACGTCCTTGGAGACGGCCATGGTGATCTTGACGTCGGAGGGCCGCGGCTCGATCGTGTCGATGGTCCCGACCGGGACACCGAGGATGCGCACCTGATCGCCGGGATACAGGCCGACGGCAGAGGTGAAGTAGCCGATGATCTTGCGGTTCTTCTCCTGCGACGACAGCACATACACGCCACCCACCAGCACCGCGACCAGCGCGATGATGGTGGCGTAGCGCAGCCCCCGGCTACGGATGATCCGCTGCATCACGGCGCTTTCGGCCTGATCGTCCAGCGTTCCTGAATCAGGCCGCGCAGGTAGTCGGCGAGGCTGGCAGGCATCTTGCCGGGCTGGTAGAAGAAGTCGAACATGGTGGCGAGCAGTGGCGCCGGGATCACGCCGTAGACGTTGACGTTGAATCCGGGACCCGAACCGACGACCTCACCCAGCTCGGTGGCGTAAGTCGGCAACCGCTTGAGCGCCTCGGTGATGTAGTCGCGGCGCTCGTTGAGGTTGGACAGCACGTCGTTGAGCTTGCCCAGCGCGGGACCGAACTCCTTGCGGTTGTCGGCGACGAAACCGGAAATCTGCGTCGAGAGATCCTGGATCCCCGAGATCAGCTGGGCCAGGGAGTCACGGCGTTCGTCGAGGGCGGCGAACAACTCGTTGCCGTCGTCGACCAGCTTGTTGACCTGCTCGGCGCGCTGG
>NZ_LZLU01000125.1:0-5717 GCF_001673415.1 Mycobacterium sp. 1165196.3
CGGTGGTGTCGGGCACCGGGTTGCAGCTGCAGATCGTCAGTTTCAACGCGCTCGGCTTCACGATGCCCAAGGAGTCCGTGCAGTCGACGCTGGACGACTTCACCTCGAACCTGACCAAGAACTACCCGCTGGGCATCCACGCCGACAGTGTGCAGGTCACGGATACCGGTGTGACGAGCCACTTTTCGACGCGCAACGCCACCATCCCCACCGGCAACGACAACGACCCCTGCTTCGCCAACCTGTGACGGCGAGCTTCTAGCCGGACGGCTCAGCCCAGGCCGTCGAGCACCGCCCGGGTGCCCGACAGCCCGAGCCGGGTGGCGCCGGCGTCCAGCATCGCCACCGCGTCCGCGGCGGAGCGGATGCCGCCGCTGGCCTTCACCCCGAGGCGTCCCCCGACCGTCTCGGCCATCAGGGCGACCGCGCGCACGGATGCACCGCCGGCCGGATGGAACCCGGTCGACGTCTTGACGAAGTCGGCGCCGGCCTCTTCGGCGGCGCGGCACACCCGCACCAGGGTGGCCTCGTCGGCCAGGGCCAGCAGCGCCGCCGACTCCACGATCACCTTGAGCACGGCGCCGCCGATCGCGCCGCGCACAGCCCGGACATCCGAACGCACGGCGTCGATGTCGCCGGACAGCGCCGCCCCCACGTCGATGACCATGTCGACCTCGGTGGCCCCGGCCGCGACGGCCAGGGCCGCCTCGTGCGCCTTCACCGCCGGGAGGTGCTTGCCCGAGGGGAAACCCGCCACGGCGGCCACCCGCAGCCCGGTGCCGGCCCGCACCGCGACGGGGACCATCGAGGGCGAGACGCATACCGCGTAGACGCCCAGTTCGCCCGCTTCGGCGACCAGGGCGGCCACGTCGGCGCCGGTTGCTTCGGGTTTGAGCAGCGTGTGGTCGACGAACGCCGCCAACTGCGCTCGGCTGGGTTGGGTTGGCATCAGAAGGATTCTTCCGGACCGCCGGGATTGCAGCCCGAGGCGACCATCTCGGCGTCGTCGACGACCGGTCGCCACGGCTCGAGGTTCCAGCTGACCTTGCCGGGCTGGGCGAGTTCGGCGAACTCCCAGTGGCAGAGGAACTGCGCGCGCATGCCGGCGGTGTCGGCGTCCGGGGACGCGGCGAGCACCTCGGCCCAGGCCTCGTCGGCCAGGGCGGTGGTTGCGGGGATGCGCGAGGCGGCCCGGCCGGCCGGCGACGGAAACACCCGCAGGCTGCTGCGGCCCTGCCACTGCGCCCACTGGGTGTGGTCGATGTACGGCGGGGACGGCGCGGGCGGTTCGGCCGCGCCGCTACCGGGGTCCGGCGCGGCGGCAGCGGGCGGTATCGGACAAGCCAGGGCGACGAGCACCGCGACCGGCGCCGTCAGCAGGGCCATCATTGCGCTAGCGCGACTTACCTTGTATCTCAAGCAGTTTGGGCCGCACATCGACCAGGTACACACCGGCGGCACAGGCCGCGATCGCCATACCGAGCACGCCGAACACGAAACCCAAGATGGATGTCAGGGCGACGGCCCCTCCCAGGATCAGCAACCACACGGGCTTGGTCAGCTTCTCGGCGGCGGTGTAGGCGTCGGGTCGTTGCAGCGCAGCATGCACGAACGCGTAGATGGCCGTGACCAAGACGGCGATCTGCAAGACCAGCATGACGGTTTGCACGAGGTGGCTCACGCCCTAAGGGTATGCGGGCACCCGCCAAAACGTCGACTCCGAGTCACCCGGAGGCGACTCGGAGCCCAACGTCGTGAAATGTCGTGCTTACTTCTGGGTGACCTTCTTGGCGGCCGCCTTCTTGGCCGGCGCCTTCTTGGCCGGCGCCTTCTTGGCGGGCGCCTTCTTGGCGGGCGCGTTCACGGCCTTCTGCGCCTTCTTGGTGGCCGCTTCGGTCTTGCCGGGCAGCTCGATGCCGACCAGCTTGGCGGCGCGCTCGCCGACCGCGCGGGTCTGCGAGGCGACGGTGCCGAGAGCTTCCTGCGTCAGCTCGACGGCCTGGTCGACGTAGCCCTCGGCACGCGCGGAGGCGTCCTCGAACGCGGTCTGGTTACGCAGCCGCTGCAGGGCCGCCTCACCGCGCTCGACCAGCTCGTTGTACCGGCTGGTCGCCGCCTCGAGGTAGCCCTCGGCGGCCTTGCGCAGCTCTTCGGTGGTGAACTTGTCGCGCAGCTCGGTGAACTGGTCGGGCAGGTCCTCCTGCAGCTTGGTCAGGCGAGCGCGACGTTCCTCGACCCGGGTACGGGTCTCGGCGCGGGTCTCCTCGGCGCGCTCCCGCAGGCCGGCGATCAGGTCGTTGACGGTGGCCAGGGCCAGGTCGGCCGCGCCCAGGGCTGCGAGCAGCGGGGCCCGCAAATCTTCGATGTTCGTGTTTTCCGCCATGGTTTTTCCTTTCATGCTGTGTTTTCGCTATCGGCGTTATTCGGTGTTATTGGCTGTCTGGTCGAGAAGTTAGGTGCAAACGTCTCCTTCGCAACTGGGGCCGCCAATGCCGGGGCGGTTCGTCCAGCGGTTCAGCTGGAACCCGGTAGGTCTTCCACGGTGGGTAACCGCGACGGCCGGTCGTCTATACATCACCAACTCGCTACCGCGATGCGCAGAGTCCGCTTTCTCGGGTAAACGCCCAGCACAGCTGGCTACCGTGCCGGATCGAACGGACTGCTCACTCGCTGTCGGATTCGGTCGGACACTCCTCTGGGATCGATTCGTTTTGCTGGGTGAACGATGAATAGATGTCGAGCAGAATTTGCTTTTGGCGCTCGGTGATCGCAGTGTCGGTGACGATCGCGTCCCGCACCTGACTTTTGTCGCTGGGCTCGAGAATCCCGGCGCGCACATAGAGAACCTCGGCGGAAACCCGAAGGGCCTTCGCGATCTGGTTCAGGACATCGGCGGAGGGCTTACGCAATCCACGCTCCACCTGGCTCAAATATGGATTGCTGACCCCGGACTTTTCGGCGAGTTGGCGCACCGACACCTGCGCGAGTTCACGCTGGCTGCGGATGAAACTGCCGATGTCGGAGGCCACTTCGGAGGCAGCGTTGGACACCTTGGCGGAGAGCTTCTCCTCCGGCGTCATGGCGTGCTCCTGCTCGGCTGACTGATCTTGACGCGGATCAGACTACTACAAGTGCTTGCTATTGCAAGCACTTGTTAGCACTACTAGAAATCCGTTAGATCAGTAGCTGCGCGACGGCATAAATCGCCAAACCCGCCAGCGACCCGACGACGGTTCCATTGATCCGAATAAATTGCAGGTCACGGCCGACGTGCAATTCGATGCGCCGGCTGGCCTCCTCGGCGTCCCAGCGCTCGATCGTGTCGGTGATGATCGCGGTGATCTCCACGCCGTACTGCGAAACCAGATGCTGAGCCGCCCGGACCAGCCAGTTGTCGACCTTGTCGCGCAGGTCCGCGTCGTCGCGCAGCGATTCCCCGATGCGGACCACGGTGTCGGCGATCCGGGTGCGCAGCGCGCTGGACGGGTCATCCACGCCCTCGAGCACCAGCCGCTTCAGCGTCTTCCACGCGGTCGCGGCGGCGTTGGCGATCTCGTCGCGCGCCATCAGCTGTTCTTTGATCGCGTCGGCGCGCGCGATGGTGTCCGGGTCGTGCTGCAGGTCGTCGGCGAAGTCGAACAAAAAGCGGGTGGCCGAGCGGCGCAGTTCGTGGTCGGGGTTGCGGCGCACCTTGTCGGTGAAGTCCATCAGCTCGCGGTGGATGCGGTCGCCGACGAGATGGTCGACGAAGCGCGGCGACCAGGTCGGTGAGTCACGCTCGACCACTCGCTGGATGACCTCGCCGGCCTTCAGTGACCACTGAAAGGCCCGATCGGCCAGCAACTGGATCAGCGCCTCCTGCCGGTGCTCGGCCAGCAGCGTCGCCAGCACGCGCCCGACCGGCGGCCCCCACTGCGGCTCGGCGATGCGGCGCACGATCATCCGGTCGATCACCTGTTGGACGTCCTCGTCGCGCAGCAGTTCGACCAGCACCCGCAGCACCGTGGCCGTCTCGCTGGCCACCCGCTCGGCGTGGGCGGTCTCGGAGAGCCACTTACCGAGCCGGCCGGACACCTGGGCGTCGCGCAGCTTGGTTTCCACCACCTCCGGCGACAGGAAGTTCTCCCGCACGAAGGTGCCCAGGCCCTCGCCCAGCTGGTCCTTCTTGCGCTTGATGATCGCCGTGTGCGGGATGGGAATGCCCAGCGGGTGGCGGAACAGCGCGGTCACCGCGAACCAGTCCGCCAGGGCGCCCACCATCCCGGCCTCGGCGGCGGCGCCGACGTATCCCACCCAGGCCCCCAGGCTGGCGTGCGCCTGGGCCCACCGGCAGGCCAGGAACACGCCGGTGGCACCGATCAGAAAACCCAGTGCCACCATCTTCATCCGGCGCAGCGCCACTCTGCGCTGCGCGTCGGCCTCGGGGTCAGCGCCGGCGAAGGATTCGGCAAAGGATGCGCGCCCCGCGTTCGCCGCGGTCAGTGGCGTCGCCGAATCGGGCCTCGCCGCCGGCGGGCCGGACGCTTCGCCTCGCACCGAGGCTCGATGTGCCACCACTCCATCATCTATCTTTCCCACGAATTAGTGTGACGACACTGTTCGCGACGTCTCACCCACGCCCGGCCAGGGCAGGAAACCGACCCCCTCACGCCGTAAGATCAGGGGCGTCTAGGGAATGGGAATTAGGCGACAGTGGCAGAGCATATTACGGCTGTGAGCGTCAAAATGGATGGGCGCAAGCGGCGCTGGCATCAACACAAAGTGGAGCGTCGTAACGAACTCGTCGACGGCACGATCGACGCGATTCGCCGACTGGGTGGCGCGCTGAGCATGGATGAGATCGCCGCCGAGATCGGGGTCTCCAAAACGGTGCTGTACCGCTATTTCGTCGACAAGAACGACCTGACGACGGCTGTGATGATGCGGTTCACCCAGACCACCCTGATTCCCAACATGGCCGCGGCGCTGACGTCCAACCTCGACGGCTTCGACCTGGCGCGCGAGATCATCCGCGTCTACGTCGAAACCGTCGCGAACGAGCCCGAGCCGTACCGATTCGTGATGGCCAACAGTTCGGCCAGCAAGAGCAAGGTCCTTGCCGACTCCGAGCGCATCATCGCCCGCATGCTCGCGGTGATGATGCGCCGCCGCATGCAACAGGCCGGGATGGACACCGGCGGCGCGGAACCATGGGCGTATCTGATCGTCGGCGGGGTGCAGCTGGCCACCCACTCCTGGATGTCCAACCCGCGGATGAGCCGCGACGAGTTGATCGACTATCTGACCATGCTGAGCTGGAACGCCCTCAAGGGCATCGTCGAGGTCGGCGGATCGCTGGAGAAATTCCGCGAGGAGCCCCACCCGTCGCCGATCGTGCCGCCCCGCGGGCTCGACGGCGGGTCCGGTCTGTAAAGCGGCCCCGGGAGCGACTGGAGTTTTTGGGGATTACACCCGCTCCATGTGAGCTTGAACGCGCCTTGGGAATGCGACTTGAACAGCCCCAGGTATTAGCATGCAGGGGAGTATCGGGGGATCAGCGGGGCTGTCGGTTGGCTGTCTACCCCTGTCCCCAAGCAGTTCAGAAAGGCTCGTATCGACATGTCTGTGCAGCTCACGCCGCATTTTGGAAACGTGCAAGCCCATTACGACTTGTCCGACGACTTCTTTCGGCTGTTCCTGGATCCCACCCAGACCTACAGCTGTGCCTACTTCGAGCG
>NZ_LZLU01000126.1:0-579 GCF_001673415.1 Mycobacterium sp. 1165196.3
CGCCCGTTCGACCGCGACCGCACCGGATTCGTCTTCGGCGAGGCCGGCGCGCTGATGGTCATCGAAACCGAAGAACACGCCAAGGCCCGCGGCGCCAACATCCTGGCCCGCATCATGGGCGCCAGCATCACCTCCGACGGCTACCACATGGTCGCCCCGGACCCCAACGGCGAACGCGCCGGCCACGCCATGAGCCGCGCCATCCAACTCGCCGGCCTGAGCCCCTCCGACATCGGCCACGTCAACGCCCACGCCACCGGCACCTCCGTCGGAGACGTCGCCGAAGCCAAGGCCATCAACAACGCCCTGGGCCCCCACGGCGGCAACGCCGCCGTCTACGCCCCCAAAGCCGCCCTGGGCCACTCGGTGGGCGCGGTCGGCGCCGTGGAATCCATCCTGACCGTGCTCGCCCTGCGCGACCAGGTCGTCCCACCCACACTCAACCTGGAAAACCTCGACCCCGAAATCGACCTGGACGTCGTAGCCGGCAAACCCCGCCCCGGCAACTACGAGTACGCCATCAACAACTCGTTCGGCTTCGGCGGACACAACGTGGCCATCGCCTTCGGGCGGTACTGA
>NZ_LZLU01000127.1:0-48728 GCF_001673415.1 Mycobacterium sp. 1165196.3
CAAAGGCCGCCGCGGGTCCGGACACGGCCACCACGACACCCCCGATCGCCGGTCCGATCGCTCGTGCGGCGTTGCCCTCGCCGCCTGGAAGCGGCCCAAGCAATTCGCCCCGTTGGAGCGGGAACATTTCGGCCACGCCATCCTCACCGGTCTGCTCTATGTCGACAACAGCCCCATCTTCCGCAGGATCCTGTTGCGCGCGGTGCTTTTCCTGTTTCCGGCGTCGGCCGTGCTCGCCCTGCTGCCGGTGGCCGCGGCACACCGGTGGCACCTGGGCGCCAGCGGCTACGGGGTGGCGCTGGCGGCGATCGGCTTGGGGGCGGTGCTTTCGGTGGCGTTTGCCGCACGGTTACGCCAGCAGGTTTCCGATAACGTCCTGCTGGCCGGGTCGGCCGCCGTGTACGCCTTGGCACCGCTGGCGGTGGCGTGGCTGCCGTTCGCCGCGGCGACTCCGATCTTGGTGCTGTCCGGTGCGTCATGGCTGATCACCCTGACGACGTTGAACGCCGCGGCGCAGCTTTCCCTGCCGCGTTGGGTGCGCGCTCGGGGCCTCGCGGTGTATCTGCTCGTCGCGACCGGATCTCAGGCGATCGGCTCCTACGTCTGGGGTGCGCTCGCCACGCGGGCGGGGATGCACACCGCGCTGATCGGGTCGGCGGTGGTGCTCGGCGTCGTCGCCCTCAGCATCTTCATCCTCCCGCTGCTGCCCTGCACCGGGACGCTGAGCGTCGACGTTTCCACCGCCTGGCCGTCACCCACACTGGTGTTCGAACCATGCCCGCAGGATGGGCCGGTGCTGGTGACCGTCCGCTATCAGGTTCCGCCCGCGAACCGCCACGACTTCACCGAAGCGATGCGCGCGGTCAGGCAGTCCCGCCTGCGGACCGGCGGACACAGTTGGCGCCTGTATCACAGTGTCGGACAACCGGATACGTTTCTCGAGAGGTTTACGGTGGCCTCCTGGACCGAATTCGAGCGCCAGCGCACCGAGCGCTGGCTGGAATACGACACCGAGGGTGTCACCAAGGCAATGGGTTACACCGTGGACCGCAGTCGACAGCACGAGTACTTCCTGGCGCTGCGATTACGCCGCTGAACCGCGGGGGACGGTTGGAGCGATCCCGTGAGCCTTGACGCCGCATGGGCGGCTCCGGCCGAGCACGGCTACGACGCGACGACACGAACGACATCGCGGCAAGGGCCGGCGTCCGCAAGGACGAGAACCGAATCAGGTTGCGGCGGCCAGCAAGTCGCGCACCGCATCGTCGACCGTCCCCAGCAAGTCGGGGTCGATGCCGTGACGGCCGCGCACCAGTATCGAGGCGTTGTTGGCGGGCGGCAGCCCCTCGGCAGGACTGAGCCCGTCGGGGAACTTGCCGATCATCGGCAGCAGTGCCACACCGAGCCCCGATCGCACCGCCGCGTAGAGGCCGGACAAATCACCGCACTCGGCGGCGATCTCGTACTCGATATGGTGGCCTTCCAGAATCGCGAAGGCCGGCTCACGCAATGTGCACGGCTCGGCGAAAATCACCAGCGGCAGCGGCTCTCGCGGTGAGAGCGTCAGTGTGCGCGCGGAAACCCACTGCAACTGAACAACTCCCGACGCGTTAGCGCGATCCAGACCCGCCCCGTCGAGCATGATGGCCAGATCGACCAAACCGCGGTCGATCGAATCGGCCAGCGACACGTTGCGGTCGAGCCGGAAGCGCACCCGCAGGTCGGGGAGTCGCTCGCGCAACACCCGGGACAGGCCGGCAAGCATCACATCGGCGCCGTGTTCGGTGGCGCCGATGGTCAGGACCTTGTGTTCGGTCGCACCCAGGTCATCGAGCGCGTTGTCGTGCGCCGCCAATATCGTGCGCGCATGGCGTAGTGCCTTCTGCCCGACCTCGGTGAAGGCGACCCCCCGTCCCGAGCGTTGCACTATCGGTTCACCGACCACCGCTTCGATGCGGCGCAGATGCTGGCTGACCGCGGACTGGCTCAGGTGCAGGGCGGCGGCGGCACGGTGGAAACCGCCGCAGTCGGCGACGGCGACGAGGCTGCGCAGCGGCGCGATATCGAGCACCTGGGGCATAGCCGCACTGTAATCCGATCAATCAAACTAATCAATAATCGGCAACCAAGTCGCGAATAAGCACGCCTGCCGGGGGAGCGATAAGGTCTCGCGATCAATCGTGATCGCCAATAATCGTTGGACTGCGTCGGTCATTCAAGCCAACATGGGTGGCATGCCTCTGCCCCGCATGCCAGTCACCACCGCCACGGCGGTGACGTTCTTCTACGCCCTCGGATACCCGATCGGCACCCTGGCCGTAACCGCCATGACGCCGATGGCCGCGCTGGTGCTGCGATTCAGTTTGGCCGCAACGATCCTGGCGATCTGGTCGATCGTGGCCAGGGCCGGCTGGCCGCGCGGAGCGCAGTTCGGCCACGTCCTGGTCACGGGTCTGCTGATCCAGGGCGTGCAGTTCTGCTGTTTGTACGAGGCCGTTCAGCTCGGGGCGCCGGCGGTGCTTTGTGCGGTGGTGATTGCGATGAATCCGGTGGCCACCGCGATCCTGGCGACGACGTTCCTGCGGGAGCCGCTCGGCGTCCTGCGAGTGGTTGCGCTGGCGCTCGGCGTCGTCGCGGTGCTGGCCGCCTGTTCCCGAAGGCTGATGAGCACCCACGGCGTCGATCCGGTCATCGTGTTGCTTGTCGTTGGACTGCTTGGACTTTCGGCGGGCGGCGTGTATCAGCAGCGGTTCTGCACCGGCGTCGACTTCCGGGTGATGAGTGCCATGCAGAATGCCGTCGGGTTGATACCCGCCGCGGCGTTCGCGATCGTCACGCCGTTCACGGTCCACGACGGCGTCAAGGCGGTGATCGCGGTCAGCGGCATGGTCCTGCTGAACGCCACGCTCGCGGTGAGCCTCTACGTGCGGGCCATCAATACCCACGGTGCAACGGCGGTGGCGATGCTGTTCGCCGTCATTCCCGCCGTGGCCGGAGTGTTGTCGTGGATGATCCTGGATCAACGTCCCGATGCGGGGATCGCGGTCGGCCTGGTGCTGGGAGGGCTCGCGTGCTGGATCAACACCCGGGCATCCGGCCGGCGCCGACCAGCGAGGGTGGGCGCGCCCACCGCGAGGCTGCCGCAGGGCGAGTTGCAGGACGCGCCGCGCTGAGGCCGCGAGCGCGCGCCTTGGGCGCAGCGGCATTGCCGATAGCTCGTCGACCGTCCGTTCATCCGACGTTGCCCGTCTGTGACAATGCACCCTGCGGGTTATGCAACGGAGGCATGGGTGAACTTTGGCAGGGGGCGTCGTCCAGGATCACGGTGGGTCGCGGCGGTGGTGGCAGCCTTTGCATCGGCAGCCGCGTTCACGTGCCCTGCCGTTGCCCACGCGGACGCGCAACTGTGCGACCCGGCGAGCGTCGACACCAATCAAATGTGCCACTTCGACGCCTCGGCTCCACTGTCGGACATCAGCATGGTGTTTCCGGCCAACTATCCCGACGAGCAGACGATGATCGGCTATCTGACCAAGGTCAACGACGACTTCGGCAGCGCGCGCGGACCGGTGAACGCGCTGAAATCGCCGACAGCGCTGAAGGTTACCGGTACCCGGTACAGTTCGGGTCCCCCGGCCTCCGGCACCCAGTCGGTTGTCACCGAGATCTATCAGAATCTCGGCGCCGCCCACCCGTTGGTGTGGTACAGATCCTTCAACTTCAACCTGGCCAACCAACAACCGATCACCTTCGATGCGTTGTTCCGGCCGGGAAGTCAACCGCTGCAAACGATCTTGCCGATCGTGCAGAAGACCCTGGCCGACCGGTATCGGGCGAAGGTGTCGATTCCGCCGGCCACCGGGCTCCAGCCGACCAACTACCAGAGTTTCGCGATCACCAATGACGCGATCGTGTTCTTCTTCGATCAGAACGCGCTGCAGCCGGCGATGGAAGCGACGCAAGTGTCGGTGCCGCGCAATGCGATCGCGTCGATGATCAGTCCCGAGATCGCGTAGCCGGATAACCCACCCGCGGGAGGCGTCATGACAGCCGGCGACCAGCAGGCCGACGAGCAAGCCATTCGGGCGCTCATCGATCGACAGGTAATTGCCTGGGCCGCAGGCGATCCCGCGGGCTACGCGAGCGTGCTCACCACCGACGCCGACTACATCACCTTTCTGGGCGGCCGTCACGTCGGACGCGATGCCATCGCGGCATCGTATGTTCCGCTCTTCAGGAAGCTGCTCAACCGAACACAGCTGCGAGTAGACATCGTCGGGGTCCGATTTCTCACACCCGACGTTGCGCTGATCCACGCGAACGCGTCGGTGGTCAGAGCGGGACGACGGCGCAGTCGCCGCAACGCCCGCGTGAACACCAGCGTGGCCTTGCGGGCGGACGGTCGCTGGCAACTCGTCGCCTCGCAGAACACCGCACACCGGTGGATCGCCGAAAAGCTCATGGCTAAATTCTTTTCCTGAAGCATCGCCGCCCGACTAGCGTTGTGTGGTCATGAGGGTGCGAATGGCCACGGCGCAGGACGCAAATGCGGTCGCGCAGATCTATCTGCCCTACGTGCGCGACACGGCGATCTCCTTCGAGGCGACGCCCCCAGGCGCCGACGAGATGCGCTCCCGGATGACGAGGACGCTCGCGCGGCTGCCCTGGCTGGTCGTGGCCGACGGTGATCGAGTCAAGGGGTTCGCCTACGCGAGTCCGCACCGCGCGCGTGAGGCATACCGCTGGTCGGTCGACGTCTCGTTGTACCTGGATGCATCGATTCACCGCCGAGGCCACGGCCGCCGGCTTTACGTAGCGCTATTCAATGTGCTTGTCGCACAAGGCTATGTCAACGCGTATGCGGGCATTGCGTTACCCAACTCCGCCAGCGTCGGCTTGCACGAAGCGCTGGGTTTCACGCCGGTTGGCACCTTCCGCGGCGTCGGTTTCAAACACGAAACGTGGTGGGACGTCGGCTGGTGGCATCGCCGGCTGGTCGAACCGCCCCCCGCACCGCCGGAGCCGATGGCCTGGTTCCAACTGCCCGATCACGCCCTCGACACCGCCCTCGCCGCACCCACGGACAGCGGTTTCACCGGAGGATGCGCTCGATGACCCCGCTGCTGTGGGACCAGCACACGTGTCCACCGCTCAAGGCGGTCGCCGACCACCACGGCCTCGAGTCGACTCTAGGGCAACAGCTTCAAGGCAGATCGACCTTGCTGGCCAGCCAGCGGCCGTCCACCTTCTCCATGGTCACCTTGACGCGGCTGCGATCCAGCTGAGGGGCCGGGGCGGCCCCATTGCTCACCGACTGGTCGACGAACAGCACCACGTCCACCTTGTCTTCGGTGGCGGACTGGACCGCGGCCTCGATCACACTCCCATGCGCCGCCGCCTTGTTGTCGATGAGCGTCTGGCGCAGCTGGGCGCTGGATTTGGTGTACATGTCCTTGAATTCACCGGTCGACCCGTCGAGGACGTCGGTGAAGTTCTTGTCGATTGCATTGGTGTCCACACTGGTGAGCGTGAGAACGTACTTCTTGGCCGCAGCCAGTGCCTGGGCGGCCGCGACCTCCCGCTGGTGGTGCTGAAACAACAGCCAGCCCTCATAACCCGAACCCGCGATCAAGACGGCCAGCACGGCCGCGGCGGTCCAGCGAACGGCGTTGAACCGGCGAGGCTTTCGGGCATCCGGGCGCACCTCGTCCGCGAGCTCCTGGTTGTCGCCCGCCGTGTCGGGCTCGGCGGTCTCCTCGGCGTCGTCGCTCGTGTCGGGTGATACGTCGGCCGGCGTCACATCGCCGCCGGACTCGTCGGCATCGGCGCCCGTGGGCGCCGGTGGATGCGTCGCGTCATTGCCGATATCCGCCACGGCGAGGCGAAAGCGGCTTACCAACCACGTTCCCGGGTTGCCGACTGGTCGTAGTGCTGGGCGGTGATTCATCAGTTGCATGCGCCGGAGTCGCGAAGCGCGTTCGCCCAGCCGGTGGCCGAGACGATGTTCGCGTGGGTGACTCCTGACGGATCCTTTCTCTTGATGCTGTCGCTGATGCGCGACAGTTGAAATGCCAAGTGCGTCATCGATTCACCGCCGTAAACCGGCGAGTACGGTCCGAAGTTGTCGGGCTGGTTGGTAACGATCAGTGGCTTGACTCGAGGCGCCAGGAACGCCGTCGACTGGTCGATGTTGGCGACCACGGCGCGGGCGTATCCCTGCACGCGGCCGACCGAGTAATCGTCATGCCGGTCGCCGAGGTAGCGGTTGAAGTCGTTGATCTGGTCCATCAGCGGTTCGAACTGCGCCTTGAACCACTGGCACGAGTCCGACATTCCGCCGATCATCTCCGGTGTCACCCGTGCGGTGAACGTGTTGTACGGCCAGATGTCGAAGTTCGGCGACCATTCACTGGGCGCGGGCGTGAAAACCGGCAATGGCGGCGGGGGCTGGCCGGCATCGGCGGCGGCATATCCGGACAGCGAGATGGCAACGGCCAGTGCTGGACCGGCGCACGATAGGCCGCCACCTGCTCGTCGCAACCTCGTCAGATTCATCCGCTCTTCCCCAGGAATACGATATCCCGCGGTCACCGAATACCGAACCACCATCTCATTGCCAAACGCTCATTAACATCAGCGCCATGGTAGGGGATCTTCTCGCGAAGCCCGCGATGCGTCAAGGGGCCATTACCAGGCGAAGCAGCGGGATGACCACGGGTCACCGTGGGAGAACGCGTCCCGACGTGGCGGCGAAGGCGACGCAGTCGACGGAGTCGGATCTTTCGCAGAAGCCGAGCAGCGGTTAACATAGCCGCCCGTGGGGGCACAGCGACCGTTCACCGATGACCGAGCGTCCGAGGGCGTGGCCACTATCCAGGAGTGGTCCGCGGGGTACGTTGTGCGGCACCCCCTGGCCTCACTCAACACCCTCGGCGAGCAGTACATCCTCGCGCTGCGCACCATCGAGTACTGCATGGTCGACCTGTTCACCGGGCGCTTCCAATGGGCCGAGTTCATCCGCCAGGGCGCGTTCATGGCCGCCACGGCGGTGCTGCCGACGGTGCTGGTGGCGCTGCCGATCGGGGTGACTCTCTCCATCCAGTTCGCCCTGCTGGCCAACCAGGTCGGGGCGACGTCACTCGCCGGAGCGGCCAGTGGGCTCGCGGTGATTCGCCAGGCCGCCTCGCTGGTGGCCGCGGTCCTCATGGCGTCCGCCGTCGGGTCCGCGATCACCGCCGATCTCGGTTCCCGCACCATGCGCGAGGAGACCGACGCCATGGAGGTGATGGGTGTTTCGGTTATTCGCCGCCTGGTGGTGCCGCGCTTCGCCGCGGCCATCATGGTCGGCGTTGCCCTGACCGGAATCACTTGCTTCGTCGGGTTTTTGGCCAGCTACCTGTTCAACGTCTACTTCCAGCGCGGCGCGCCCGGGAGCTTCGTGGCGACCTTCTCGTCGTTCGCCACCACCGAGGACATGGTCGTAGCGTTGCTCAAAGCCGTCATCTACGGCGCCATCGTGGCGGTAATCGCCTGTCAGAAAGGGCTTTTCACCAAGGGCGGTCCGGCGGGCGTCGCGAATTCGGTCAACGCCGCCGTGGTGGAATCGATTCTGGTGCTGATGATCGTCAACGTCGGGATCAGCGAGCTGTACAACGCGTTGTATCCCAGGACCGGGTTGTGACATGACGGCGTCCGCCTACGTCCCCACCTTGGCCCGCCCCTTTGTCGGCGCCTATCGGGCCGCGGCCGCCCCGACAATGCGGCTGGGGCACATGCTGGTGTTCTTCGTGCGGGCCGTGCTCGCCGTGCCGTCCGTGCTGCGGCAGTACCGCACGGAATTCCTGCAACTGCTGTCCAACATCGCCTGGGGCAACGGCTCGATCGTGGTCGGCGGCGGCACGGCCGGCGTCGCGGTGGTGCTCGGCTTCACCGCTGGCGCTCTGGTCGCCGTGGAGGGATACAACTTCCTCAATCTGCTCGGCTTAGGCCCCGCGACCGGCATCATCTCATCGCTGGTCAACACCCGCGAGCTGGCGCCGATCATGGCTTCGCTGGCCTTCGCGATGCAGGCCGGCTGTCGCTTCACCGCGCAGCTGGGTGCCATGCGCATCGCCGAAGAGATCGACGCCCTGGAATCGTTGGCCATCCGCCCCATCCCGTTCCTGGTCACGACGCGGCTGATGGCCTCTGTCATCGCGGTCATCCCGCTTTACATCGCGTGCCTGGCGGTGACGTACCTGACGTGTCAGGTGGTCGCCGAGGTGATCAGCGGTGGCTCCATCGGTCCGTACCTGCACTACTTCACGATGATGCTGAATGCCAAGGACATTGCCTATTCCGTGCTCAAATGCGTTGTCTTCGTGTGGCTGTCCTCCACCGTGCAGTGCTACTACGGCTTCTATGCCGCGGGCGGGCCCGAGGGCGTGGGAGTGGCCGCCGGGCACGCCATGCGGGCCAGCATCACCGGCGTGATCATGGTCAACATGTTGCTCACCATGGCGCTGTGGAGCATCGACGCCGGCGCGAGATTCGGTGGCTGAATGCCGAATTCGCTAGATTTCGACGGCCGGGGACCCTCCGATCACCAGCTGCTGGCCATGGGCGCCACGGTGCTGCTGATCGCGGGACTCATCACGGGCGCCCTCTTGTTGAAATCCACCGGAAAACTCAATGACTACGTCCGCGTGGTCGCCGAGCTGACGAACGTGGGCGACGGCCTGCCCGCCCGCTCGGACGTGAAGTATCACGGGCTGCTCGTCGGCGCCGTCGACAACGTCGTCCCGGCGGCATACGGCAAACCCAACTATGTGCAGATCAACCTCAAACCCGAATACGCCAAGGACATTCCGGGCGCGGTGACCGCGCGCGTGGTGCCCAGCAATGTGTTCGCGGTGTCGTCGGTGCAACTCGTCGACGGCGGACCAGGTTCGAGCATCCGCAGCGGGGCGCGAATCCCCGAAGACCAGCAGCTTTCGACGGTGATCTTCCAGACGACGATCAGCAAGCTGCGTGACATCCTCGCCGCAACCGGCCGGGGCCGCGAGGACCACAGCGTGGGACTTCTGGCCGCCGTGGCGGCCGCCACCAACAACCGCCGGAGTGCGCTACTCACCGCCGGCGCGCAATTGACTCGCGTGCTCGACGAGCTCAACTCCATCGTCGCCACCGATCCCGGGCCGACCACGGTCTCCGCGCTGTTGGATGCCACCCGGGGTCTGCAGTCCACGGCACCCGAGCTTGTCGATGTGCTGCATGATGCGGTCAAACCGATGCAGACGCTGGCCGAAAAGCGGGAGCAATTTCGCTCGCTGGTCACCGGTTCACATCACACCATCGGGGTCAACCGCCAAGCGTTCGACAACCACACCGATCAGCTGATCGAGATGACACAGAACCTCACACCGGTCCTGGGCGTATTCGCCTTGCACAGCGACAAGTTCGTGCCCATCTTCACTCGATTGAACCGGTTGTCCGACAAGTTCTTCGAAGAGGTATGGGATCCCGAACTCGACACCGGAAACATGCGGGTCAATCTGGCGCTGACACCGAGCTACACCTACACCCGCGCCGACTGCCCGCGGTACGGCCAGTTGCTGGGGCCCAGCTGTTATACCGCCCCGACCATCGCGGTCCGGCCCGACCTGCCCGAGGTTCTGCTACCGCAGAACTATCACCCGCCAGCGGATCTGGCGCCGCCCCCGGGCACCCAGGTTGGGCCCGACGGCAACCTCGTTCCGGTCGGACCGCCCCTGTACAACCCGAACCCCAGCCTGCAAGACCCCAACCCGCCCTTACCGTGGTGGCCGTGGCCCATCGGTCCGGCGCCCCGGGTCCCGGGAACCGCCGATCCCGATGACGCGCCGCCGCCTCCGCCGGGGCCGAACCCCGGCCCACCCGGCGCGGTCGCGCCGTCGGGATTCGGCGGCAACGTCGGACCCGTTGGCAGCCAACACGAACGCGACCAGCTGGGCTTGATCACCGGGCAGGGACACTCGGCGTCGGTGGCGACCCAACTGCTGCTCGGCCCGGTGGCGCGCGGTACGTCCGTCTCGTTGAAACCCGCGCAACCACAACCGGTAGGCGGGCCGAAGTGAAGGTACGGGGGCCGTTGATCGGGCTGTCGATCTTCATGGCGATCGCCATCGCCGTGACGTGGATGGTGTACGCCACCCTCCGGCGTGACGTGGCCGGTCCGACCACGCCGTACGCGGCGATGTTCACCGACGTCTACGGATTGCGCATCGGTGACGACGTCCGAATGGCCGGCGTGCGTGTCGGGCGCGTCGAAAACATCGAGCTCACCGGCAAACTGGCGAAGGTCTCGTTCATCGTCGAAAACGATCAGCATCTCTACGGGAACACCGTGGCATCGGTGACCTACCAGAACATCATCGGCCAGCGGTACCTGGGCCTGTCGCTGGGCGAGATCGGCAACAGGGCAACACTTTCCGCAGGAAGCGTGATACCGGTGCAGCAGACGGACCCCTCGTTTGACGTCGGCAAGCTGCTCAACGGTTTCGAGCCGCTGTTCACCCTGCTCAACGCCAAGGACGCCGACGACCTCACCAAGGGCGTCCTGCAGTCGCTGCAAGGCGATCAGGCATCGATCCCGCTACTGGTGCAGCAGACCTCGACGATCACCCGAACGCTGTCCGCCCGCGATCAATCCCTGGGCGATCTGATCAGCAACCTCACGAAGGTCACCGACACCGTCGCCCGCGAGAACGACGACCTCGACCGTGCACTCGACCAAACCCGCGATGCGGTGGCCAATTTTGACAACCGCCGCGCGGGGCTACAGGACTCGGTGGGTTCGATCGCTCGGGTGACCCGTCGGCTCTCGGCGATCGCCGACGACGTGGACCCGTCGTTGAACGAACTGATCACCCGAGAGCCCGGGTTCACCAAGCACATGGTCGGCATCGAACCCCAGCTGGCCTTCACCGGAGACAACCTGCCGCTGCTGCTCAAGGGTTTCGCGCGCGCCGTCAGCGAGGGCTCCTACGGCAACGCCTACGCGTGCGACCTGAACGCGACCGGCTTCTTCCCGGGGCTCAACGACATCACGACATTCATCGTCAACGCGGCCACCCCCGGCAACGCCTACCCGATCACCACAAAGAACATGGGGTGGCATACCCCGCGATGCAGGAACATGGCCAATGGCTGACTCGCTCAGGGCCCCGTGGTCGCGGCGTCGTCCGCTCGAGTCATACAACAGGACCTGGCTGGGGCTGGCGGGATTGGCGCTGGTCGCCGTCCTCGTCGCGGTGTCGCTGGGAATCAAGCTGCTCGGCATCGGCTACACCCACTACACCGCCGAATTCCTGCAGGCCGCCACGCTTCGACCCGGCAACCCGATCACCGTGGCCGGCATCGAGGTCGGACACGTCACCAGCATGAAGCTCGACGGCGATCACGTCGAAGCCGGACTGAGCGTGCGCGACAACATCACCCTCGGCAAGAACACCCGCGCGGTGATCAAGGTGATGACCATCCTGGGTTCGCGCTACCTCGAGCTGGTTCCCGACGGCCCGGGCTCGCTGCCGGCCAGGACGATCAGCCTGAGCCACACCGAGGTGCCCTACGACCTGCAGTCACTACTCGAGGACGCCACCACCACGTTCGAGCAGGTCGATTCCGACCAGTTCGCGCAGTCGCTCGCGGTGCTGGGCAAGCAGCTTGGCGGCGTACCGCCACTGATACCGCAGGCCGTCGCGAATCTGCAGACCCTGTCGACCATCACCGCGGACCGTCGGGGCCAACTCGGCACGCTACTGAAAAGCACTCAGCGAGTGGTCAATACCCTGCGGCGCCAGCAGACCAACATCGGCCATCTGATGGATCAGGGCCAGGATCTGCTTGGGCACCTGGTGGCCCGGGAGGCCACCTTTCACGCCATGTTCGCCGGACTGACGGACCTCGTCGACCAGCTCGACAAGATCGTCGTCAACAACCGGCCGCTGCTCGACGAGCTGTTCGCAAACCTGCACCAGCTGACGAACATGGTCGGCCAGCACGACGACTTGCTGCGAAACCTGTTGCAAGTCGCCCCCGTGGCCCTGCGCGGTCTGACCAACGCGACCGGCTATGGGCCGGTCGTCGAGTTCAACCTTCCCAATGGTCTCGCCATCGATTCATGGATGTGTGCCATCAGCGGTCGCGCCAAAGAGTTCAAGATGATCCAGTACTTCAAGGACTGCAAATGACCACCGGCAGGCGCAAACTCATCGCCGTAAGTGTCGCGGTCGCGGCGCTGGCCGCCATCGCCGTAGGGCTGGTCGGCCACTACGTGAAGTCGCGCCTGGACACCATGACGGTGATCGCGCAATTCGACAGCGCCGCTGGGCTTTACGAGGGGAACGTGGTGGCGGTGCTGGGCATGCCGGTGGGTAAGGTCAGCAAGGTCACGTCCAAGGGCAGCTACGTCGAGGCCGAGTTGACGGTGGACAAGAAGGTCAAGATCCCGGCGGCCGCCCGCGCCGTCACCATCACGACCTCCATCCTCACCGACCGGCAGGTGGAACTCACTCCGCCCTACCGAGGCGGCCCGGTGCTGAAGAACCACGACACGATCGGACTCACCCGAACCAAGACGCCGGTGGCTTTCGACCGCGTGCTGGACATGCTCGACAAGGTGTCCAAATCGCTGAAGGGCGACGGAAGGGGTGGGGGCCCCGTCGCCGACCTCAGTGACTCCGCGGTCGCCATCACCGACGGCAACGGCAAGAAGATCCTGTCCGCTCTCGACCAACTCTCCAATGCCCTGCGGCTCAGCTCCGAGCGGGGCGGGACCACCCGCGAGCAGTTGACCACGATTATCACCGACCTCAGCTCGATCACCGAGGCCGCCGCCCGCAACGACACCAAAGTGCGTCAATTCGGCTCGACCACACGCCAACTCAGCCAGATGCTCGCCGACGAGAAGTTCGGCACCGGCGCCACCGGACGGACCATCAACCGCATCCTCGAGGAAGTCACCACGCTGATCGAGCAGAACCGGGACAACCTCAAGCAGGCGGTCCGCAACGGCGATACCGTCGCCAAGACGATCGTCGAGGACCAGCGCGGAGTGTCCGAGATGCTCGACGTGCTCCCGATGACACTGGAAAACCTCTACAACACCGTCGATCGGAACAACGGCGCGATCCGCGTGCACGGGCTGCTGGACAAAGCCCTCACCGACAGCCAGTCCGCCAAGGAGCTCTGCAATCTCATGCACTTGCGTCAACTCGGTTGCAGCACAGGCACACTGCAAGACTACGGACCCGATTTCGGCCTGACCTACATTCTCGACGGCCTCTCGGCGATGGGGCAGTAGCGATGAACGTCGTCAAGCACAAATTGGTAGTGGCGCTCAGCGCAGCCATGGTCAGTTCCGGTTGCGCCACCAACGGGTTATCCAGCCTGCCGCTGCCCGCGCCGGGGATCGGCAATGGCGGATACCTGCTCAACGCGGTCTTCTCCAACGCGCTGAACCTTCCAGCCCATGCGAAAGTCAAACTCGCTGGCGCCGACGTCGGGCAACTCGAATCGATGGTCGCGCGCAACTACACCGCGGTCACCACCCTGCGCATCATGGACGGCGTGCGGGTGCCGGCCGGCAGCACCGCAGAACTGCGATCGGCGACACCGCTCGGCGACGTGTTCGTCGCGATCAAGCCGCCGACCCCGATGGATCCCCGCGCGCCGCTGCTGAAAAGCGGCGACACCATCGGCCTGCCTGCGACCCGTGCCGCCGCCACCGTGGAAAGCGTGCTGAGCTCGGCCGCGCTGCTGGTCAACGGCGGCGCGGTCCGCAACTTCACCAACATCGTCAACGGCGCGGGCAAGGCGACCGGTGATCAGGGACGCGCTTTCGGCGACTTGATCAACCGGACCAATCTGCTGTTGAGCAAGCTCAATTCGCGCTCCGAGCAGATCGATGCGGCGGTGACCGAAACGGCCGAACTCGCCGACCGGGTGGATCAGAAGAACCAGGCGCTCTCCGAAATTCTGCAAGCCGTCGGCCCGGCAACCAACGTGTTGTCCAGCAACGCCGACGAAATCGCCGACGTGGTAGACGAACTCGGCGCCACGACCCATCAGCTGTCCAAATTCCCGTCGATCGCGGGCACCGACAAGACGGGCCGCAGCGTATTAAAGGACGCCAACACGATCGCCGCCGCATGGAACGACGTCGTGTTGAGCCCCGATACCAGCCTCGCCGGCCTCAACAGGCTGATCCCGCCGTTCGTGAAAGCCACGCCCAGCGACGCGATTTCGGTGCGCGGCAGCTTCGACCGGCTGGTGATGGGCTCGCGGCCGGGCACCGGGGCGGAGACGGGGGGATTCAAGGGTGATCCCGTGTTCCACGGACCGATGCGCCGCGACTGGAACTACATGATCGGGTCCATCAAATACGTCCTGTGGCGCCTACAGGAACGGGTCGTCGGCCGCGGCCCGCAGACACCGATGGGCCAAAACCCTTGGACGCCGGTCGGTCCGCCGCTTCCGCCGGCACCCGCCGGTCAAGCGCCGCCGGATCCTATGATTCCGGAACCACCGCGGTGATCGACACCCTCGGCCGGTTCATCGTCGCCGCGGTCAAAGCGGGACACCGGCGGCGCGCGTGGCTGTCCGGCCTTGCCCTGGCTCTGACCCTCGTCGTCGGCGTGACGTACCTGGCGATCGGGGCGCTGCGGATCAACCCCTTCGAGTCGACCTACCGGGTCACCATCCGGCTGCCCGAATCCGGTGGGCTGCTGGCCAATCAAGACGTAGCGGTCCGGGGGATCCGGGTCGGGCGCATCCAATCGCTGCGGCCCGTACCCACCGGCGTCGAGGTGATCGCGAATATCAATGCGAATACCAGGATCCCCGCCGCCAGCCCGGTCCGGGTTTCCGGATTGTCCCCTGCGGGCGAGCAGTACATCGATTTCGAGCCCGCATCCAACGCCGGCCCGTTCCTGTCGAACGGCAGCGTGATCGGCCCACAGCACACGACCACGCCGATTCCGCTGTCGCAAGTGCTCGCCGACGCCGACGGCCTGCTGGCCCAAACCGACCCGAAGAAGCTCGAAATCGTCAAGCGCGAACTGAGTTTGAGCAAGGATGGGCCGCAGAAGCTCACCGACATCATCGACGGTGCCACCTTCCTGCTGTCGACGATGGACCCGGTGCTGCCGCAGACCGTGACCATGCTCAAGACCAGCCGGGTGGTCCTGACGACACTGTCGGACAAGAACGCCGGGTTGGGTGCGACGTCCCGCAATATCGGGGACCTCATGACCGGCGTGAACAAGATGGACGGCGGCTACCGCAGATTCGTCGATCGAACCCCGCACGCCCTGTCCTCGGTGGACAACCTGTTCGACGACAACTCCGACACCATGGTCGGGTTACTGGCCAATCTGGTCACCACCGCGCGGATCGTCTATCTCCGCGTGCCGGCGCTGAACGCGGTCTTCCCCGACTATCGCGGCTCGACACTCGAGGCCCTGATGACGACCATGCACGAGCATGGGCTGTGGGCGACCGCCGACATCTACCCGCGTTACACCTGCGATTACGGCACCCCGCGGCGGCCGTCGTCATCGGCGGACTACCCCGAGCCCTTCCTGTACACCTACTGCCGAGACGACGACCCCCAGGTATTGATCCGGGGCGCCAAGAATGCGCCCCGACCGGGCGGCGACGACACCGCGGGGCCGCCCCCCGGCGCCGACCTCGGCCAGACCGCCGATCCAACACCCAAGGGACGCTTCACCATTCCCACGCCCTACGGCGGACCGACCCTGCCGATCGAACCGCCCCACTAAGCCCACGAGCCCTTCACCACCGCAAGGAGACACCGCCGTGACACTAACCGCCGACCACGACTGCAGTACGAGCGAAGACACCGAGACCCCGCCTGACGACCAGCCGGAAGCCTCCGCGAACGCCGACGGGCAGGACGCGAAAGGCCGCACCTGGCGATGGAAACGTCGGGGCCGCATCGCGGTTGTCGCCGCCGTCTACGCCGGGGCGTTCGTCCTCGCCGGTGGGTTGGGCTGGAAGCTGTGGGACGAGCACGCGGTGGACCAGGCCGGGCAGGCGGCCCAGCGGACCGCGATCGACTACGCCCAGGTGCTCACCAGTATCGACTCCGGCCAGGTCGACCAGAACTTCTCGGCCGTACTCAACGGGGCCACAGGCGATTTCAAGGAGACGTACACCAAAGCCGGCGCCCAGCTTCGGCAACTGCTCATCGACAACAAGGCCGCAGCCCATGGCACCGTCGTGGATTCGGCGATTCAATCGGAGAGCAAAACCAAGGTGGTGGTGTTGTTGATGGTCGACCAAACCGTCAGCAACGCCGTGCGGCCCGACGGTCGGGTTGACCGAAGTCGGATGAAGATGACGATGGAAAACGTCGGCGGCCGCTGGCTGGCCAGCAAAGTCGAACTACCCTAGGGCGTTTCGGTCATGCGGTTGATTCGAGTCTCGGCCGGTGCGGCGCTGGTGGCCGCCGCGGTGTTGAGCGCACCGGCGGCATCGGCCTCGGCGCAGTCGTTTTGCGGCGAGCTCGGCGGCGATTGGGACGGGCAGTACTGCCACACCTCGGTGTTGTCCGAGCGAAAGGCGGTCCGCGACATCAAGATGGCGTTGCCCGGCGACCTGGTCGAGAACCCCACCAGTGGTCCACCCATCCGTGAATACCTGCGGAATTTGATGAACAACTGGCGCACCAAGGGCGCATCAATGGTCCAAGACAGCTGGGGCGAGGAGAACTATCAGGTGTTCACCCATGGGCGCGCGCTCAGCGTGGCCTTCCACGAGGACTACCACGCCGACGGCCCGGCATTCAACAACGCCTATCGCACGTTCACCTTCGACATGGCCGGCGGTAGGCGGTTGCAGCTGGCCGACATCACCAAGCCGGGCCTCGACCCGCTGACCGCAATTCCACCGTTGGCCGAGCCGTCCATCCAGGACGCGCTCGACCATGCCGCATGGCAACACAATCCGGGAACGTATCCGTTCACCCTCGATCGGTGGACACCGGACAAGGTCTTCTCGGGCGGCTACAAAGCCTGGGCGCTCACGCCCGACGAGCTGGTGCTGTACATGCCGGACTACCCGGTGGGACACGACTCGCCTATCCAGTACGGCCAATCGGAGCAATGGTCCATGGACGGAGGGGCCGTCGAGCCACACATTCCGCTCAGCGCACTGAGCTCGGTCCTGCGCCCGGAATTCGGCGGGGCGTAGCGGGGATAGACGTCTGATGACCTCGGGTAGGACGCCGCGCCCAGCGGCGCGCGGGAGGCTTGCCGGCTCCGCGATACCGCTTGTCGACCGATCGCCCCGACGGCCGCTGCTGCGGCTACGGTGATCTGTATGCCATCGGCTAGCCGCTCCTCCGCAGATCAAGTAAAGCGGCGCCCGAAGGACCGCAAGATCCAAATCGCCCGCGCCGCCACCGATGCATTCAGCGAGTTGGGCTATCACGCGGTCAGCATGGAAAACATCGCGGCGCGGGTCGGGATCTCCGCGGCCGCGCTGTACCGCCACTCGCAGGGCAAGTACGACCTGTTCCGCGAAGTCTTCTTGGCGCTGGGACAGCAACTGGTCGACGCCACTGCGTTCGCTGATGACCTGCCCGCCGATGGCGATCCCGAAGAGCAGCTCAGCGCGCTGGTCAGTGCGTTGATCGACTCCACGATCGTCAACCGCACCGCCGGCGGACTGTATCGCTGGGAGGGCCGCTACTTACGTGGTGACGATCAACACGCCCTGGCCGAACAGATCAAACTGATCAACCGGCGCCTGCAGCGTCCACTGATGAGGCTTCGCCCGAAACTCACGTCGCGGCAACGCTGGATCCTGTCGGCGGCCACCCTGAGCGTGATCGGCAGCATCACCGACCATCGGTCGCGGCTGGGCAATTCCGAGATCCGCGCGGCGCTGGCGGACATCTCGGCCGCGGTGTTGCGGGCCGACTTGCCAACCCAGCGCGGTCGCGGATCCGAGCAGCCGCGCACGGCGACGCTGACCAGCGCAGCCGGAACCTATGAACTTCTTTTGCACGAATCGATGCGCCTGTTCAACGAACGCGGCTATCGCGAGACCGGGATGGAAGACATCGCGGCGGCGGTGGGCATCCCGGTTGCCAGCATCTATCAGTACTTTCCGGGCAAGGCCAACATTCTGGCCGTCTATTACCGGCGTGCTGCCGACCAACTCTCCGGCGACCTGTCCAGCATCTTGGCCACCAGCGCCGACCCGGAACAGGCGCTCGCACAACTCATCGAGGCCTACGTCAGCCGCTCGTTCGCCAACCCCGAATTAGCCTGCGTCTACTACACCGAGCGGCACAACCTGCCCGACACCGACGCGGTACTGCTGTACAACATTCAGCGTTCCACCGTCGAATCCTGGGCCAGCCTCGCCGTCGCGGCCAGGCCGGAGCTCACGCTCGGCCGCGCGCGATACGCCGTCCACGCCGCGTTCGCCCTCGCGGTGGACACCGGCCGACTCGTCTACCCCGACGCCAGCGCGGCCGCCGGACTCACGGTGCGCCGCCTGATGGAGGTCACGCTGCTGGGACGACCGGTCGCAGCGCCTCGGAGCGCGCCACGCGGTGGCCGGCAGCGCCGCTGACATGCCGTTGTGGAGCCCCCGGCAAAGAATCTTCCCGCACTTGCTTCTTGGAAACAAACCGCTGCGATGCATCGAGCGCGAGCCGAACGCCCCTTTGCGCCACCATATCTGAGCGTTCGGCTGCTGCGTGACTGCGCCGCCGAATCGAGCGCAGCACTACCGAATCGCACGAATGGGGATTAACATATACGGGTCTAGTCCGCACGCCGGGACGCGGTGGGTCCTCAGCACTTCGGTGTAGGTCGGCTTCGAACCCGGCAGCACCCGCGCGAAAGGCATGCCCATGCTCAGCAGGATCCGCTCAGTCCTGGAGTACCAACTGACCATCGCCGAGCTGCTGGGCCTGGGGATCCTGCTGGGGACGCCGTACCTGATCGTCGGCGTGATCTGGTCGAGCACCCACACCCAGCATCTGCACGACATGCACGGCGTCGACCTGGTGGTCTCATTCCTCGGCTCGATCGTCTCTTGGCCGGTGCTGCTTTTCGCCAACGTCTGCATGACCTAGGGGGGCGCATGACCAACCGCGGGCCGCTGGTCGTCTCCGCTGCCGTGGTGTTGCTGGCCGCGGGGCTCTTCGCGCTGTACCTGCCGGTTTTCATCGACGCCTACGATCAGTTCGGCTGGCAAGTCAAGTGCGGCAGCGGCTTTGCCACCGATCTGGCCCAGGCGTCCAGCGCGGTCGGCGTGGGCG
The DNA here is from genome assembly GCF_001673415.1 of Mycobacterium sp. 1165196.3. Classification (NCBI taxonomy): domain Bacteria; kingdom Bacillati; phylum Actinomycetota; class Actinomycetes; order Mycobacteriales; family Mycobacteriaceae; genus Mycobacterium; species Mycobacterium sp. 1165196.3. Next base: position 19,319 of record NZ_LZLU01000127.1, read on the forward strand.
GCAAGTATGTCGACCAGTGCGATCACGCGCTCCTGATCCGGCGGTTATGGGCGATTCCCGCGGCGGCGCTGGGCGGGTTGACGTTGACATGGCAGGCGGGCGTGGCGCTTGCCCACGACTACCGGCGGTCCACACCGGCGGTCCGGCAATCTGAACTACCTTGCCTCTAACGGGCTTTCGCCGAGCCAAGGTTGAGGCGACTAGCGGGTGCTCTCGTCCGGTAGGTCGTGCCGGGATTGGTGCAATCCGGGGCCGTTCGGATCCTCCTCCTGGTGCTCGAGCTGCTCCTGCAGCTTGCGCTGTTCCTCGGTTGCCTTTCGGGCGTCCTCGGGCGCCGCGGGCGGGTCGAAGTTGACTTGCTGATCCACCGAGATCTCCTCTGAACGTCTGAAATGCCTTTCGTCAGGTTCGCCCGAATGACGGCCATTGAAACCCCCGCCCGGCCGCCGACGCCGATGGCGCAGCTCACGCGCGGGATCGAGCGGGAAATCAGTATTGCTTGACCACCGCGCGCGGCGCCGTTCGCCACGTCCTGGTTCCGTTGCCCTGCGGTCGGGGCGGATCGAGTAGCAATACGGCCAGCCCATCGAGCAACACCGGCCGTACCCAGTCGCCCAGGTCGATCATCTCGCCGGGCCGCGGCTGCCGGAAAGCGTCGTCGCGGGCGAGGTCGATCGGAGTCAGGTCGAATACGGTCTCGATGGTGGCCCGGTCGGGCAGCTTGCGGATTCCGGGCAAGGTGATGAACAGTCCGTCGTTGCCCGACAGGTGCAGGCCGACCGCCGCGAGCGCGCCGGTCGTCCCCTCCCGGGTGCCGCCGTGGCCGGACAGGTGGATGCCGAGTGTCGTGGCGAGTTCGCGAGCCTCATTGGGGCACAGCACTTCCCGTTTGGCGCGGAGACCGAAGTCGACCAGCCGCGCCGCGCTGCCGGCGAGTTCACCCGGAACGACGACGGCGAGCCCCGGATCCGCATCGGGCGGGCACACCGTTTCCAGGAAGTGTCCGGCGAACTCGATGATCCCGGTGCGCACCGCGTGCGGATCACCGCCGGGGCTGCGCCAGGCCAGACACGCGCTCGAGTTATGGGACGTGTACGGGATCCGATCATCGACCAGCAGCTGGTGTCTCGTGGCGCCCGCGGGTGAGCCGAGTTCGGCCGCCTGTAGCTCACGCAGCAGCGCGCGGGCCCGCCGGCCGGTGCCGGGGGTGTACGGGTTGTCGGTGTCATCGATGCCGATCAGCAGGTCGACACCGGCCAACGCGGTACCGGTGATCACGGGTTGACCACCAGGTCGGTGACGTCGCGAACCCACTGATCGCGGCTGAGCTTTGCGCCGGTGAGCTTGAGTGTGTGGCGTTTGGTGAAGCCGAGGATGGTCCGATCGTCGAGCTCGCCGACCGTCAGGGTCTGGGCCGGGTCGCGCCCTTCCACCCGCACGCTGATGACCCCGGTAGCGCCCGCGGCGTCGAGGATCGAACGCACGCTGGGGCCCTGCTGCACGCGGTGTGATTGCGGCGTCGCGACCTGAACCTGGGGCAGCTGCTCGAGTCGCGACAGGGTGAATCGGTCGAGCACCCGGTGGTTGTTCTGCACGACGAGCTGGACCTCGGTCTCCGACGCGCCGCACGCCACGAGTCCCGCAGCCAGGGCGAAAACCGCAACCGCCCGAGTCAGTAGCGTATTGCTGCGCATTTACGGGTCCTATCCTGTGAATTCGCCGTAAATGAGGATTAGTGTAGATGCTCGCGGCTTATGATCTGCGCATGACCGTGCTGATGCACTCAACGGCCGGATCCACCGCCGTCCGCGAGGCGGCGTTTCCGCTGGTTGCGGTCGCCGCCATCGTCGCGTCGACCGATATCCGGATGCCCCTGGGGCTGCCCGGTCACCGCGGGCTGATCTGGCTGACCCTGCTGGTGGCGGTCGCGCTGGTGACGGCGCGTCGCGAGACGGTGCTGGCGGTCGGCGCGGCGTCATCGATCGCGGTGCTGCCGATCCATGGATTGAGCGATCCACTGTGGAGCAGTCGCTATGGGGCCGCGGCGGCGTTGCTGTTTACGGTGGGCTCGGTTCCGGTGGTGCGCTCGCATCGGTGGTTACTGGTGCTGGCCGCCGCGCCCATTCACCTTGTCGCGCTTGCCAGTTCGGTCGCCTCAGGGCACACCATGTCGGCGTGGGTATCGAACGGAATGCTCGAGCGGGCGGCGTGGCACCTGATCTTTGGATTCGTAGCCGGTGTGCTCGCCTGGGTGGTGGCCCTGGGTGTGGGTTGGCCGCCTGCGGCCAGGGCGGCCGGCGCCGGTTCGGCGACAAGACGATACGAGGAGCGGCCGCTATGACGCTGCGAGTTATCCCCGAGGGCCTGGCCGCGACGAGCGCGGCGGTCGATGCGATCACCGCTGCGCTGGCGGCCGCGCACGCGGCGGCGGCGCCCGTGGTCTCGGTGGTGGTCCCGCCGGCGGCCGATCCCGTGTCGCTGGCGGCCGCCGCGGTATTCAGCGAGCGGGGAAGCCAGCATTCGGCCGCGGCGGCCAAGGGCGTCGAGGTGTTGGGTCGAGCCGGGTTGGGCGTGAGTCTGGCCGGCGTCGGTTACGCTGCCGGCGACGCGGCGGGTGCGTCGACCTATCTGGGCGCAGGCTGACGGTGACCGCGCCGGTGTGGATGGCTCTTCCGCCGGAGGTGCATTCTGCGCTGTTGAGCAACGGACCGGGGCCGGGCCCCTTGCTGGCGGCCGCAGCGACGTGGACGGCGTTGAGCGCCCAATATGATTCGGCGGCAACGGAGTTGACTTCCGTATTGACCGGCTCGGTTCCGGTGTGGGAGGGCCCGACGGCCGACAGCTACGTCGCCGCGCACATGCCGTATTTGGCGTGGCTGCAGCTGGCCGGCGCGCTGAGCGCCGAGGCGGCCGCTCAACACCAGGGGGTGGCCACCGCATACACCGCCGCGTTGGCCGCGATGCCCACGCTGCCGGAGTTGGCCGCCAACCATGCGACGCACACGGCCTTGGTGGCGACGAATTTCTTTGGGGTCAACACCATTCCGATTGCGCTCAACGAGGCCGACTACGCGCGGATGTGGACCCAGGCGGCCACCACCATGACCACCTACCAGGCGACGACCGCGGCGGTGCAGATGAGCAGCGCCGCTGGATCGGGCACCGGGGGTAAGGCGGGCAGCGGCTCCGGCACGGGCACCGGAACCGGAACTGGAAGCGGCACCGGCACTGGGACCGGCGGCGGTGGAGGCGGCGGCACGGGTTCCTTCCAGTTGCCCACGCCCGAAGAGATCTGGGAAATGCTGTTCGGGCCCGACGGTGAGCAGATCCCCGGGCAGGGCCAACCCAACTGGAGTCCATCGGAGTACCTGCAGAACCTGGGCAACTTCTTCAACGGCAACGCCCAGGCGGTGGCCTGGCTACAGCAGAACCTTTCCGGCCTGCTCAACCCGTCCCAATTCCCGGCTCTGATCAACTATTTCATCGCGTGGCAGACCTACCGGATCATCAACTGGACGATCCGGACACTGCGCTTCATTCTCCAGGAGCTGCCGCTGCTGCTGCAGGTCGGTTTGAGCCTGTCGATCACCAGCCTGGGAGGCCTGGCCGGCCTGGCGGGCTTGGCGGGCCTGGCCGGGCTGGCCGCGCCGGCCGGCGCTCCCGCTCCTGCCGTGCCGCAGCCCGCGGTGATGGGCGTGCAACCGCCGGCGGTATCGGCCGCTGCGGTGACGGCGCCCATGGCCCCGGCCGGCCCGGTAGCAACGGCGACGTCGATGGCGTCGACCCCGGCGCCCACGGCTTCGGCGGCTGTGCCGCCCGCGGCTCCACCCACACCACCCGCCCCGGTGACCGGATCCGAGGGCTTCGGTTACCTGGTGGGCAACGTTGGGCTCGGTATGGAATCGACGGCGCAGACCCGGGCCCACAACGCGGCGCCCGCCACGCAGAACGCGGCGTCGGCCGCCGGGGTGGCCGCGGCGGAGCAGCACCATGGACGCTCACGCCGGCGCCCGCGCTCGGTCGTCGACCCCGGATACCGCTACGAATTCATCGAGGCCGATGACGAGACGGCCGCCGCGGCTGCACCGGCGTCGTCCGCTCGGCACCTGCCCTCGGAATCCGGCGCCTCGGCACGGGGCTTCGCCGGGACGCTACCTCGGCCTGACCTGCGGGCAGCCGGCCTGATTACGTTGGGCGACAACGACTCCGGCGACGGCGCGCGCACGCCGATGCTGCCGGAGGGGTGGGACGGCCCGTAGGCCGCGCGGCCCGGTCCGCGTCAGCCGAGGTGCGCGGACAGTAACCAGGCGCCCACGGACTTGCGACCGTTGTCCTCATCGCGAATGTCGGCGGCGAAGTCCTGGAAGCCGGACAGGAAGCTTTCGGGCACGTTGGCGTGGATGCGGGCCGGCCGGATCTCGTCGATCACCCAGTACTTCGAGACCACCTCGCGCAGCTCATCTTCGGTCACCGCATTGACCGGCCCGTTGGCAGGCATCGCGGCGCGGTCGAAGACGAGCACAAAGTAGGAGGCGCCCGGCGCTGCGGCCCGCGCGATCGACTGCTGGTAGCCCTCACGCAGTTCGACCGGCATCGAGTGGAAGAGCGTGCTGTCGACGATGGTTCCGAAGCGCCCGTCGTAGCCGGTGAAGGCGCTGATGTCCGCGACCTCGAAGGTGGCGCTGGTGAGGCCCCGGCGGGCGGCTTTCTCGGTTGCCAACGCAATGGCGGTGGGGGATTGGTCCAGGCCCACGGTGGTGAAGCCTCGCTCGGCGAGGTACAGCGACACGGCCGCCTCGCCGCAACCGGCGTCGAGCACGTCGCCGTGGAATTTGCCATCGTTGATGAGGGCCGCGATCTCCGGCTGCGGCTCGCCGATGCTCCACGGCGGCCGGTTGCCCTCGCCCATTTCGGGAGCCTCGCCCCGGTAGGCGGATTCGAACATCTCTTGCGTCGGTTGGGTCATGCCACCGTTTATATCAACGGCACTGATATATGTCAATGACGCTGATATAGGGGGCGTGCGGTGGCACGGCGACGGAGCGATTGATTGGGGAACTGGCGCACCGACCGACCCCAGCTGCGCAGCAACCGAGGCCGTCGGGGGCTCAACTACTTGAGCGTCGCCGTCAGGTAGCCGGAAGCGTCGCCGAATGAGGCCAATTCGTCGTCGGGCACCGCGAACCCGTGTGCGGCAAACGCCTGCTCGGTTGTCCGTATATCGACGTCCCAGCCACGGGCGCCCAGGTATTCGGCGGCGGTGTTGCGCTCGCCGGTGTAGAACAGCTCGGCCAGATTGATGCTGGAGCCGATGCGCCGGGACCGCTCGGTCAGTTTCTGCGCCCAGTCCGAGGGGATGCTGCGCAGGTCCAGGTGTTCGGTGGCGATCCGGCTGCCCGGCGCCGAAACGGCCGCGATGTTGTCGAACAAGCGGTCCTGCGCCTCGGGCGGCAGGTAGACCAGCAGTCCCTCGGCGCTCCACGCGGTCGGCTGTGCAGGATCGAATCCGGCGGCGGTGAGGGCGGACGGCCAGTCTTCGCGCAGGTCGATCGACACCGTGCGGCGCTCCGCGCTGGGGGTGGCGCCCAGTTCGCCCAGCGTCCGCGTTTTGAACTCGATCACCTCAGGTTGGTCGATCTCGTACACGACGGTGCCCGCCGGCCAGGGCAGCCGATACGCCCGGGTGTCCAGCCCGGAAGCCAAGATCACCGCTTGCTTGATGCCCGATTCGGTCGCTTGAACGAAGAAGTCATCGAAGAACCGGGTCCGCACCGTGATCTGCTCTTTGACCGCCTGACGGTTCAGCAGCGGATCGTCGCTGCGGTCGAGCTGATTGTCGAGCAGCTTGATGAAGCTGTCGATGCCGACTGCGCGGACGAGGGGGTCGGCCCACGGGTCATTCAACGAAGCATCCGGTGGGCTGGAGGCGATCGCCCGCTGCGCGGCGACCGCGGTTGCCGTGGCTCCGACGCTGGAGGCCAGGTCCCAGGTGTCGTTCTCGGTGCGGGCCACACCCATCTCCTCTCCGCGACTGCGACGCGATTAGTTAGCTCATATAAGTTGACGACTCGACTGTACGCCTTAGTTGGACCCGGGGAATGGAGTCGCGGATCCGGGGTGTTCGGTCTAGGTATGGCTGACGAAATCGAGTTGAGCCCCAGGGGCTGGGTGCGCGACCAGACCGAACAGATCCTGAGTCAGGGCACCACCGACGGAGTCGAGGTTTTCGACCGGCCGATCGTGCTGCTGACCGTCACCGGGGCGAAGTCCGGCAAGCAGCGCTACGTGCCGTTGATGCGGGTCGAGAAGGACGGCCGCTATGTCATTGTCGCGTCGCACGGCGGCGCCCCCGAGCATCCGCTGTGGTACTTCAACCTGAAGGCGAATCCGGCCGTGACATTGCAGGATGGCGACAAGGTGCTCAGGTTGACAGCGCGCGAGCTCGACGGCGCCGAGCGCGAGGAGTGGTGGCAGCGGGCCGTTGAGGCCTTTCCGCCCTACGCGGATTACAAGACGAAAACGGCACGGCAAATCCCGGTTTTCGTTCTGGAGTAACCATTTTCCCTCGGCTGGCTGCGCTGCTTGCAATGGCCGCCGAAAAATTTGCATTCGATATGCGCCCGGCCCGTCCGGTTGACCCCTTTATCTCCGTCCACTTACCTTCGAACGCATAGGCCAGGCATCTCCAGCCGAACATCGACGTTCGTGGTATCTGTAACCGCCTGCGCCGCACGGCTTTACGAGTGATCATCCTGCCGTGACCGGGCGGATAGCTGAAAGCCCACCGCTAAAGACCAATTCGGGGAGGGCCGGTGCACAAGCTGGAAAAGCCAGGTCGACATGACCTGGAGGCGGTGGCTCCGTCCCGGCTCGATCGGATGCGAGAGACGCTCCGGTACGATCTGCCGGCCTCGTTGGTGGTTTTTCTGGTGGCGCTTCCGCTGTCACTAGGTATCGCGATCGCTTCGGACGCACCGGTTCTCGCGGGCTTGATCGCGGCGATCGTCGGAGGAGTGGTCGCCGGGTGGCTCGGCGGCTCACCACTGCAGGTGAGCGGTCCGGCCGCAGGGCTTACCGTGGTTGTCGCCGATCTGGTCGCCCAGTTCGGCTGGGCGATCACATGTTTCATCACCGTGATCGCAGGGATTCTGCAGGTCCTGTTGGGGTTCAGCAAGATTGCCCGGGCCGCACTGGCGATCTCGCCGGTCGTGGTGCACGCCATGCTGGCCGGCATCGGAATTACGATCGCCCTGCAGCAAGTTCATGTGCTACTGGGCGGCGCTTCGAAAAGCTCGGCGTGGAGCAACGTCACCGGATTGCCCGCCCAGATTCTGAGCGCACACCGCCCGGGAGTCGTGCTGGGATTGCTGGTGATCGCCATTCTGGTGGCCTGGCGCTGGGTTCCGGCGCGGGTGGCCCGTGTTCCGGGTCCACTGGTGGCGATCGTGACGGTCACCGCCATCTCGATGATCTTCCCGTTCCACGTGTCCCGGATCGTCTTGGAGGGCTCCGTCCTCGAGGCACTGCGGTTGCCGTCGCTGCCGCACGGCAATTGGGCAGCCGTCGTCATCGCCGTCATCACGGTCACATTGATCACCAGCGTGCAGAGTCTGCTGACCGCGGTGTCGATCGACCGGATGCACACCGGGGCGCGAACCGACTTCAACCGTGAGCTGATCGGGCAGGGCGCGGCCAACATCGCGTCGGGCGCCATCGGCGGGCTTCCCATCGCCGGTGTCATCGTGCGCAGCGCGGCCAACGTGAATGCCGGGGCGAAGACGCGTGCATCGACCATCCTGCATGGCATTTGGATATTGCTCTTCGCGGTGCCGTTCGCGGGGCTCGTCGAAAAGATTCCCACGGCGGCACTTGCCGGCCTGCTCATCGTCATCGGCATCGAGCTGCTGAAACCGGCGCATATCGAAACCGCCTTGCGCAACGGCGATCTCGCCGTCTACCTGGTGACCGTGGGCAGCGTCGTCTTCCTCAATCTGCTGCACGGCGTAATGATCGGTCTCGCGCTGGCCGTCGCCGTCACCGGATGGCGGGTGGTGCGCGCCAGGATCGAGGCCAAACCCGTTGGTGACGGATGGCACGTCGTCGTTGAAGGCGCTTGCACCTTCCTGGCGCTGCCCCGGTTGACCGGCGTCCTGGCGTCGGTCCCCGAACGCACGTCGGTCACCATCCACCTGCTGACCAGCTATCTCGATCACGCGGCGCACCAAGCGATCAGCGACTGGCAGCGCCGCCACTGCGCTACGGGCGGGCAGGTCCATGTCCGCGACACGGTCGAGCCGACTGAGCCCGCGCCAAAGCGATCGAAAGCCGGCCGCCGCAACGCGCACCTGAGTTTGGTCGAGGAGTTGTCCGCGGCGGGAAGCCGGTAAAGCCGCGGTGCTATCTGAGGTCGTCGGCAACCTGCTCGAGGGCGGCGAGGTGTTCGTCGACGTTCGCGAAGCCGGCCTTCATGGTGTTCACCGACAGGTGGCTGGCCCCGGCGGCCTTCCAGGCGGCGATGGCGGCGGCGAGCTTATCGCGGTCTTCGGTCCAGCTGACCCGGCCTTCCATGCCGAGGCTCTTCGGGTCGCGGCCCGCGGATTCGGCCGCGCGGCCCACCTGCTCGAGCGCGTGGTCGAGCCCGGGTCCGGGCTCGACCATGGGGAACCAACCGTCGCCGAGCCGACCGGCACGTTCGTATGCACGATCCGACGCGGCGCCGAACCACACCGGTATCGGCCGCTGGGTGGGCAGCGGGGCCAGGCCGGCCCCCGTCACGGTGTGGTACCGGCCGTTGAACGTGACCGACCGTTCGGTCCACAGCCTGCGCATGACCTCGACCTGTTCCTCGGAACGCTTGCCGCGGTTGATGAACGACTCGCCAAGCGCCTCGAATTCGACTGCGTTCCAACCCAATCCGATGCCGAGCCGGAAACGGCCACCGCTGAGCACATCCACCTCGGCGGCCTGTTTGGCCACCAGCACCGATTGGCGTTGCGGCAAGATGATGACACCGGTGACGAGTTCCAACGAGGTGACAGCAGCCAGGTAGCCGAACATGACGAACGGCTCGTGAAACGTCGAGTCGATGTCGTAGGGGCCCTGAAAGCCGTGATGCACCGTCGGGTCCGCGCCGACGACGTGGTCGTAGGCCAGGATGTGGGTGAACCCCAGTTCCTCGACGCGCTGACCGTACAAGCGCACGACGGCGGGGTCCGAGCCGAGCTCGGTTTGCGGAAAGACGACTCCGATACGCATTCGCTGTGCAACCGCGCGATAGCGGGATTGCTTCCCAGACGAAACTCCCGCGAGCCCGCGGGCCAGGGGTTTGGGGGCGGTGCCGGCTTCTCGCCTCTGGCGCAAGTGGTCGCTCGCAGCGACGGTTCTGGTGTGGTCCCCGGGGGAATGGCCGACACCGCCGCGCTGATCAACCACAGTCGTCGTCGGGATATTCCACCGCCGGCCGGCCGGCCCCGTGCCGCCGTCGAGGATGATGAAGTCGTGACGGCGAAGAAAGTCAGCGGGGTGCTCAGGGTCGGCGAGATGGAGCCGACGTTCGCAGCGGAGCTGTCCGCCCGGTATGAGATTCCGCAGCTGCCCGGCGGCCCCGACCGCACGCGGTTTTTGACCGTGCACGGAGCCGGTGTGCGCGTGCTGGTGACGTCGGGATCGCCCGGCGTCGATGCGGACACCATGGCGGCGTTGCCCAATCTGGAGGTCATCGTCAACAACGGGGCCGGCGTGGATCTCATCGATCTGGAGGCGGCCAAACGCCGCGGCATCGGCGTGAGCAATACGCCCGATGTGTTGTCGGACACAGTCGCCGACACCGCGGTGGGGCTGATCCTGATGACGCTGCGCCGTTTCGGCGCCGCCGACCGCTACGTGCGCGCCGGCCGATGGGCGCGCGAGGGCGCGTTTCCCTACGCCAGGGACGTCAGCGGCCTGCAGGTCGGCATCTTGGGACTGGGCCGGATCGGTTCGGCGATCGCGACCAGGTTGCTCGGATTCGACTGTGCCATTGCCTATCACAACCGCCACCGCATCGAGGGATCACCGTTCCGCTATGCCGATTCGCCCGTGGAGCTGGCCGAGTCGGTGGACGTCCTGGTCATCGCCACCACGGGTGACCGCAATGCGCACAAGTTGGTCGACCGCGCGGTGCTGCGGGCTCTGGGCCCCGAGGGTTACCTCATCAACATCGCCAGGGGCAGCGTGGTCGACGAGGACGCGCTGGTGGAATTGCTGGCCGCGGGCGAATTGGCGGGAGCGGGCCTGGACGTCTTCGCCGAAGAGCCACACGTACCGGCCGAATTGATCGGCCTGGACAACGTTGTGCTGCTGCCCCATATCGGCAGCGCCACCGCGCGGACCCGGCGGGCCATGGCCCTGCTGGCGATCCGCAATCTCGACAGCTACCTCAGCACGGGCGAACTGGTCACACCCGTCCTGTCGCCGCACCGCTAGCACCCGCCGCGACGCCGTCGGCGCCGTGACCTGGTGATTCTGCGCGGCTATCGATCTGTGGCCGAAGCGATACTCGCAGAAGGTTATTGCTCCAACTGCAACTGGGTATGCGGCTTTCATGAGTCCACTACTGCCGGAGACAGCCACGCCGGTGCGGCTGACGCTCGCCGGCACAGCCCGCCCCGACACGGTGGCGGCGTGGCGCCGTGCGCTGCAACGGTGGCTGGCGCAAGAGGTGCGCGCGCCGGAGGAAATCCGCGAGGACGTCGTCCTCGGAGTCAACGAAGCGCTGGCGAATTGCGTTGAGCACGCTTATCGCTCGCATCAGCAGGTTGGCGTCATGAAACTCCAGGCCAGCTACGACCCGCAGGCCGAGTCGATCCGGGTCTGCGTCAGCGACCGAGGAAGCTGGCGCAAGCCCTCATCGAGGCAGTCGAACGATCCGCATGCCTCGCGCGGCATCATGCTGATGCACCGCCTGTCCGACCACTGCACCATCCACGCCCGGCCCAACGGCACCAGCGTTTACCTGGATTACGCGACCGACGCGGAGCTCGCCGGCCAGCAGCGGTGAGGCCTCGGACCCAGTCCCTGATCAGGCGCCCGACCTTGCCGTGGGCGTGAATTCGACCGGCATGCGTTCCAGACCGCTGACGAAGTTGGCCGGCCGCAGCGGTAGCGGGTCCTCCGAGGCCAGCCGCATGTCCGGGAGGCGTTTCAGCAGCCGCTCGAGCATCATCGACAGTTCCAGGCGCGCCAGCTGATTGCCCAGGCAGAAGTGGGTGCCGAAGCCGAATGCCAGATGGTTGTTGGGGTACCGGTCTATCCGGAAGCTCTCCGGGTCGCCGAACACCGCCTCGTCGAAGTTCGCCGATTCGAACAGCAAGATGATCTTCTCGCCCTGATGGAGTTGCGTGCCGTGGAAGTCGACGTCCGCGGTCATGGTGCGGGCCATGTTCTTGACCGGGGCGGTCCAGCGCAGCATTTCCTCGATCGCGTTGGGTAGCAGGGCCACGTCGTCGACCAGTCGCCGGTGCTGTTGCGGGTGACGCAGTATCTGTGCGGTGCCGCCGGACAGCGTGTGCCGGGTGGTCTCGTCGCCGCCGATGAGCAGCAACAACACCTCGGTGACGATCTCATGGTCGGCCAGCTTCTGGCCGTCCACCTCCGCATGTACCAGCACGCTGACCAAGTCATCGGTGGGCTCGGCCTTGCGCGCCGCGATCATGCCCGTCATGTATTCGGTGTAGGCGGCGAATGCGTCCACCGAGACCTGAAAATCCTCTTGTGCGGTCGTACTGCTGAGCAACGTCACCATGTCGTCGGACCAGCGAAGGAACATCTGGCGTTCCTCCGGAAGCACCCCGAGCATGTCGCCGATCACCGCCATGGGAAGCGGAGCCGCGAGGTCCCAGACGAAGTCGCACTCGCCCCGTTCACAGACGTTGTCGATCAGCGCGTCGCACAGCGCGCCGATCGAGTACTCCCTGTCCTTGACGCGTTTACGGGTGAAGCCGGCGTTGACCAGCTTGCGCCGCAGCAGGTGGGCGGGGTCGTCCATTGCGATCATCATGGGCGGTGCGTCCTGGTCCGGCCGGATACCGCCGGCGTTGGAGAACAACTCCGGTGCCCGCTCGGCGTCGATCACCGCCTGGTAGGTCGCCGCGGCCGCCAGGCCGTTGCGGTCCCGGAAGACCGGCTCGTTCTCGCGCATCCATCGGTAGACCGGTCGCGAGTCGCCCGCGTAGAAGGCGCCGTCGGTCAGATCGACGTCGGGCCGCAGCTGGCTGCGCGTATCAGTGGTGCTTGGCATGGTTCACCCTTCTCCCCGCCTACGCTGACTTACCGTGGACCTTACAGTAGGCGCTGTGGTATTCCCCACAAAAGATTGTGGCCGCGGTTGCGCAAATCGGCGCCCGCCACGGCGCATGGCGCATGTGGGATAGCTAACGCGTCACGGCCGCAGGACCACCAGGGAAATGGGTATATGACCGTTTCTTCGGCCGTTCAACTGCGAGGACTTCATTATGGGCCAGAACATCCGACGACAGCTCGGCAAAACCGACAGTCCAATCGAGGACGAGCTCGAAGACGCCTTCAGCAGAATGCTGAGCGAGGGTACCCAGCGACTGCACCGGAGCTGGCGCGGTGTGCTGGTCACCGGGTTTTTCGGGGGCACCGAAGTGGCGCTCGGCGTGCTCGCCTATCTGTCGGTCCTGGACGCCACCCACCGCCCGCTGCTGGCCGGATTGGCGTTCTCCATCGGCTTTTTGGCGCTGCTGCTCGGTCGCAGCGAGCTGTTTACCGAGGGCTTCATCATCCCCGTCGTCACCGTGGCGGCCAAGCGCGCCGGCCTGACGCAACTGCTCAAACTATGGGCCGGGACGATGTTTGCCAACCTCGTCGGCGGCTGGGTGATCATGTGGCTGATCATGACCGGCTTTCCCGAGTTGCACTCTCAGACGGTCGAATCCGCGACCCACTTCGCCACCGCGCCGCTGTCGGCCCAGAGCTTCTGTCTGGCCGTGCTCGGCGGCATGGTGATCACGCTGATGACCCGGATGCAACACGGCACCGACTCGGTGCCCGCCAAGATCGCCGCGGCCGTGGCGGCGGCGTTCCTCCTCGCCGGGCTGCGGTTGTTCCATTCGATTCTGGATTCGCTGCTCATCTTCGGCGCGCTCATCACCGGCAAGGCGCCGTTCGGCTACCTCGATTGGCTGGGCTGGTTCGGCTACACCGTCGTCGGCAACCTGGTGGGCGGTCTCCTGTTCGTCACGCTGCTGCGATTGCTGCGCAGCAAGGACCGGCTGGAGGAAGAGCGCGCCGACGCCACCGACACCGTTGCCTCGTGAGCGGCGGCAGCGATTTGCCAGCGCCGCAACGTGTCTCAGACGCCCGCCACCAGCTCCAGATCCTTCAGGGACGCCTCGAGATGACCGAGCATTCGCTGCAGGTGCGGGACGCTGCGGCGGCATCCGACCAGACCGAAGTCGAGGTTGTCCGCGTTGTTGGTCACGGTGATGTTGACCGCCTGCCCGTCGAGCGGGATCGACAGCGGATAGTTTCCGTCCAATCGTGCTCCGCGCCAATACAATTGGTCTGAGTTGCCGGTCGACACGTTCGAGATGACGATGTTGAACGGCGGCGAGCCCGCGGAGAGATAACCGGGGATCAGCCCGAAGAACAAGCCGCCGATGTTGAAGGCGGACAGGGCCAATTGCTGAACCGGCGGCAGCTGCCAGAACACCTCCTTGGTGTCGCGGATGGAGGCGCTGATGATCTCCAGCCGCTTGGCCGGGTCGTCGAGATCCGTTGCGAGATTGCACAGGAACGTCCCGACGTTGTTGCCCCCGCGGTCGTCGTCGTCCTTGCGCAGATTCACCGGGACCATGGCGGTCAGCGGCGCGTCCGGCAGGGCGTTCTGATCGAGGAGGTAGGCGCGCAGGGCCCCGGCGCACATGGCGAGCACGACGTCGTTGACGGTGGTACCGGTGGCGGATTTGACGGCGTTGATGCGCTCGAACGAGTACGACTGTGCCGCTACCCGTCTGGCGCCGCCGATCCGGACGTTGAACATCGAGCGAGGCGCCCGGAACGGCAGGGTCAGTTGCTGTTCGAGTAGCGCGGCGCGCGCCAGCTTGAGTGTGGAGGGCGCCAGGGCGAGCGCCGACCCCGCGGTGCGGCCCACCCGGTCGAAGAGCGACGACTGTTCGCGTCGCCCGCTGCGCTTACGCGGACCCAGGCTCCACGGCACCCGCACCTCGTCGTCGTCGGGGTCGGGGGTGAAGGCGCGCTGCACCAGGCGTAGCGCCGAGACGCCGTCCATGAGGGAGTGGTGATACTTCGTGTAGACCGCATACCGCCCGTCCTGCAGGCCTTCCACCAGGTGCGCCTCCCACATCGGGCGATGCCGGTCGAGCAGGCTGCCGTGCAGCCGGGAGGCCAACTCGAGCAAGTCGCGGACTCGTCCCGGCTCGGGCAACGCGGACCGGCGAAGGTGGTAGTCGAGTTCGACGTCCTTGTCGAAGGACCACGCAACGTTGGTGATGCCGCCGAAGAAGGCCGGATGCTTACGGAACGACGGCTGCACGTCCGTGCACTCCAGCATCGCCTGATACGCCTCGCGCACGAAATGGGGATCGGCATCCTCCGGGGGCTCGAAGAGTTGCAGTGAGCCCACGTGCATCGGGTGTTCGCGTGACTCGCCGATGAGGAACAACGCGTCCATCGGTGATATCGGTTCCATAGGCGTTCCCATTCCGTCCGCTGTGCCGTCCATCCAGCACATGCCCCTTTCGTATTAGCCGCAGCGAACGATTGCTAATCGCGAATGACCTCCCGACATCGCGCGGTCGCCGGGACGCTTGTGGGCGCGATCGTTTGGGTATTGACGATCGAGGGGGTGCGGATGCCGGCGGATTCGGGTTGTCCGAAGCGGATGGAGTTCGGGCCGTGCGGCGGCGTGCGGCCGGACGGACAGTGCGAGATGCGCCCGGGTCCGTGCGTCTTCGACGACGTGGTGCCGTGGTCGGGTCATCGCCCGGCCCCCCGACCCGCGCGGGCTCCGCGGGTGCTGACCGACTTCAGCGCCACCCCGTTCGATCCTGACGACATCGCGGCGACGGCGACGGTCCTGGCGCCCGGATGCGACGCCGTCCTCGTGGGCGAACACCAGAACAAACCCGACTTCCCGCCCACGTTGATGGCGTCGCTGTTGCTCGACGCCGGTGTGACGCCGTGGATCACGTTGTCCTGCCGGGACCGTAACCGCGTGGTGCTCGAGCAGGAGTTGAGAGGACTGCGCAGCATCGATGTCGAAACGGTGCTGTGCGTCACCGGCGATGGGCGCGGATATGACGTGCGCCCGGATGTTTCGCAGACCTTCGACCTCGACGGGCCTCGCCTGGTTTCGCTGGCCGCTTCGGTCGGCATCGTCGCCGCGGTACCAGAAACGCCTACCGCCCCGCCCGTACAGCGCAGGCCCGCGCGGTTGGTCGAGAAGCAGCGAGCCGGAGCGAGTCTGGCGGTCCTCAACCACGTGCCCTTTCCCGACATGGTCGCCGATTTCATGAAGTCGGCACGGGCGGCCGGGTTGGCGATCCCGGTGATCGCGGCGGTAGCGGTATTCACCGACACCGTCTCGGCGGCGGTACTGGAAGGGCTGCCGGGACTCGAGCTCGATCCCACTGTGACGCAACGGGTTCTGGGCGCGTCGGATCCGGTGGAGGCCGGGATCGCGGCGGCGGTGGACGAGGCGCGAGCGCTGCTGTCGATCGAGGGTGTCGAGGGGGTGAACGTCTCGGGGCTGGCCTCGGCATCGGGACCTCGCATCGGTGCGGAGATCAAGGCAGAAGTGGGCCGGCGCATCCGGGAGCAGGGAGGAGGGGCGCCATGACGGACCCCATGGAGGCCGAGTTCGACGCCGTCGCCGAATGGACCGCGCAGGTGGCGGCCGAGCTCGGGCCGGACTACCACCTCCCTGCCGGCTGCCGGGGAAGCGGCAGCCCGGCGGCCCTCGACTGGCTCGTCGAACACATGAAACTGGCGCCCGAAGCCACACTGTTGGACGCCGGCGCCGGCGTCGGGGGCCCCGCGGCATACGCCGCTCGATCGACTGCGGTTCGGCCCGTTCTCGTGGAGCCGGAGACCGGCGCGTGCCGTGCGGCACAGAAACTCTTCGGCTTTCCGGTGGTGTGCGCGATGGGATCGGCCCTACCGATGAGGGACGCGAGTTTCACCGCCGCCTGGGCACTGGGCGTGCTGTGTACCACCCCCGATCAACTCGCGTTGCTCACCGAGCTGCGCCGCGTGGTACGGCCGGGTGGGCGCGTCGGGTTGCTCGTTTTCGTCGCGCATCGCGACATACCGCCAAATGCGCTGGAGGGCAACCACTTTCCGACACCCGATGCCTTGCGAGAGCTGCTGACCAGGGCCGCGCTCGACGTCGAGCGGCAACTCGGCACGCAGGACCTTCCGCCGATCGAGGACGCATGGAATGAGCGGGTCGACACCGTGGAGCGTGTCCTCGCCGACCGGCATGGGGACACGGAGACCTGGCAGTTGGCCGAACGTCAGAGTTCGACGATCGGTCGGTTGCTTGAGGATGGAACTTTGACCGGCGAGTTGTTGGTGCTGCGTCACGCTTGACCGCTGAGCCGCCTCGTTCGCGGCACGTTGTCACCGCGCCGAAGCGCATCGGCTAGCGCCCGGTGGCCTGAAAGATGACGCGCCGCGCGATCTGCACCGCATGGTCGGCGAAGCGTTCGTAGAAGCGGCCCAACAGCGTGGCGTCCACCGCGGCGGCGACGCCCTCCGTCCACGCGGGATCCTTCAGCATCGCCAGCAGGCGCCGGTGCAGGTCGTCCATCGTGTCGTCGTCGCGGCGAATCTGAGCGGCCCGCCGCGGATCCTGCGACACCAGCACCTCGCGCGCCCCCAGCGCCAGCGCTTCGGCCGCCTCGCCCATGGCGGCGATGTATGGCCGCACCTCGGCCGAGACGGCCGGATACGGGTGCCGGCGACGGGCGATCTCGGCGATGTGGACCGCGAGCTCGACCATCCGTCGCGCGTCCGCGGCGATCCGCAGGGCGCTGACCACCGCGCGCAGGTCGGTGGCCACCGGCGCCTGCAAGGCCAACAGCGCGAATGCGGTCTCCTCGACGTGCGCATCCATCGCGAGAATGCTGCGATGGCGCGCGATGACGGATTCGGCCGTCGTCAGGTCGGCCTCCAGCAGCGCCTCGCTCGCCTGCTGGATCACCTCAGCGGCCATCGCGCACATCTGGGCGAGCTGTTCGGTCAGCGTGCGCAGCCGCTGGTGGAAACCGGTCCTCATCTTCACCGGATAGCCCGCCACGGCCAAATAAACGCCCACGAGCAAAAACAGAAGAAACTGCGCGGGCCGTCCGCTACCTGACGCCCTCGGCGAGCTCGCGAGCCTCGCGCTCGGTTTCGACGGCAGGCCCGGAGCCGAGCAACGGCTTGCCGGCGACTTCCGGGGTGAACAGCAACGTGATGGCGCCCACCACGCCGCCGAAGATCAGCATGTAAGCCGGCACCATCACGTTGCCGGTGCCGGAGACCAGCGCTTGGGCGATCAGCGGCGTAACGCCGCCGACCAGTGAAATCGAGATGTTGTACGAGATGGCCAGTGCCCCGTAGCGCACGTTGGTGGGAAACAGTGCGGGCAACATGGCGGGGCCGGTGCTGTCGAAGCACAGCTCCATCAGGCCGATCAGCAGGACGCCGATGAAGATCACCGGGTACAGGCCGCCGAAGCGGATGAGCCAGAACGCCGGGATCGAGGCCACGATCAGCAGCCCGCAGCCGGTCCACATGATGGGTTTGACGCCGATGCGGTCAGACAAGCTGGCGACGAGCACCACGGTGACCATCAAGATCGCCAGCGTCGAGACGATCATCACCAGCCCGGCGGTGTGTCCGACGCGCACGAACAGCCGCAGATACGTCGGCAGATACCCGGTGAGCATGAAGTCGGCGACCTGGGAGGTCAGCACCAGCGCCGCGCAGATCAGCATCGGACGCCACTGGGCCGCGATCGTCCGCCGAATCTGCTGCCCGCCTTGGTCGTCCGCCGAGGGCGCATCGTCGTGCGCGCTCTGGTAGGCGGAGGACTCCTTGAGCCGGAGCCGTAAGAACAGGGCGACCAGGCCGAAGGGCAGGCCCAGCAGCAGCGGAATCCGCCAGCCGTACGCCAGCATGTCGTCGTCCGGCAGCCAGGTCTGCAGCCCCGTCACCAGCATCCCGGCGAGGACGAAGCCGACCAGGTTGCCCATCGGCAAGAACCCGACCATCATGCCGCGTTTGTGGTCGGGGGCCTGTTCGACCAGGTAGGTCATCGCGCCGACGTACTCACCGCCGGTGGACAGGCCCTGAAATATTCGGGCGATGACGAGCAGGATCGGCGCCCAGATCCCGATGGTGCTGTAGGTGGGCAGCAGCCCCGTCATGGTCGTGCTGATCGTCATCATGAGGATGGTCACCACCAGGACCCGGTGCCGACCGATGCGGTCGCCCAGCGGACCGAAGATGAAGCCGCCGAGCGGCCGCACCACGAAGGCCGCCGCCAGCGTGCCGAAGGTGGCGATCAGGTGGACGCCGCTGACGCTTTTGCCGGGATAGAACACCTGCGCGATCGTGGTCGCGATATAGCCGTAGACGCCGAAGTCGTACCACTCCATGAAGTTGCCGATCGCGGTGCCCATGATGGTCTGCCGCATCGCCGGATCGGCGACCCTGATGTCTTTACGTGCCCATTTCCTCCGGCGGCGTCGAGTACCCATCGACTGATGGCTTACCCGAAACATTCCCGGGACGAACCAGCGGGGTCGGGTAATCGCGCGTGTCGGCGGGCTGGCGCGACGGTCCGGCGAACGCATGCGCGGGCGCGGTCGCGTCCGGCAAATGCCAGCTAGACCCGCCTCGCGAGCGGCGACGACGACGGTGCGACGGCAACGCCGGCGCCGGATTGGTTATTCGCGTCACGTCCCGGCGGTCGCGGACGCCTCACTGGCCTTTGAGGCTCCCGATGCGCAGCGAGAAGTCGGTGGGTTTGGTCTGGGACGTCTCCTCGAACTGCTCGACGTAGCGACGCGGGTCGCGATCCTCGATCGGCAGCCCCTCGGTGGTGGGGTGCTCGGCCATGAACTCGCTGTACTGGCGCCCGAGCGCATCGCGAAGCCCGATGGGGGCGTTGCGGCGAAAATCCGACAGCCCTTCTCGTTCCTCTTCACCCATGTGATCGTCGTTGGCCACCCGGGTTCGCCCGACCGCCGCCCACCACTGGTCACTGCCGAGCGGGGCGGCGTTGGCCTCGCGCACGCCGTCGCGGATGTCGTTGTGATCACCGATCGCGTCGAGGGTCTCGCCTTCGGCGTCCTCGCCCCCGCGTTTGAGCAACTGCGGGTAGAAGATCTTTTCTTCGATGTAGGCGTGCACGTCCAGCTTGTCGGCGAGCGGACGCCATACCCGCTTGAGCGCCGCCCGGTCGTCGGGACTGTGCGCCTGCAGGTCGTCCAGCAGCGCGAACTGCTCGCGGAACCACTCATGGTCGGCAAGGATCAACATGGTGATGTCAGCCATCGGAGAGTTCCGCCTCTCTGAACACCGGTCAGCCCGGGGCTTACCCGGTTCATCAGCTGAGATAACAACCCGGCGCGGGATCCGTCAACCGCGTCCAGCCAGCCGGATCGTACGCCTTCGTCGAGTTCACCTGCCCCGCAGCTCGATACCAATTTGACGCCCGCGTCAGTCATCCGGTGACGTCGCGGTGCGGGCAACAGCGTCGGCCCCCCCGTCCGCAGGCTCGGCGCCTTGAACAGCAACTCGCCGGGCAGGCGCGGACATCCGGGCGGATACACTGGGGCGTCAGTCAGGCGATCTGCTTCGATCGCACCCGGTAAAACAATAAGAACCAGTCAGAGGTTGTGCCTTGTCCGAAAAACCCGGCGATGCCGTCAGCTTGGAACCGCACTTCGAGGACGTACAAGCGCACTACGACCTGTCCGACGAATTCTTCGCGCTCTTCCTGGACCCGACGCGGACCTATAGCTGCGCCTATTTCGAGCGCGAGGACATGTCGCTGGAAGAGGCGCAGTACGCCAAGGTCGACCTCTCGCTCGGCAAGCTCGGCCTGCAGCCCGGCATGACGCTGCTCGACATCGGGTGCGGGTGGGGCACCACGATCGTCCGGGCGCTCGAGCGTTACGACGTCAACGTGGTCGGCCTGACGCTGAGCCGCAACCAACAGGCGCACGTGCAGCGCCGTCTGGACAGCCACCCCTCGACGCGGTCCAAGCGGGTGCTGCTGCAGGGCTGGGAGCAGTTCGACGAGAAGGTCGACCGCATCGTGTCGATCGGCGCATTCGAACACTTCGGCCGGGACCGGTACCCCGACTTCTTCAAGATGGCCTATGAGGCGCTGCCGGCCGATGGGGTGATGATGCTGCACACCATCATCAAGCCCAGCGACGAGGAATTCGCCGAGCGCGGGTTGCCCATCACCATGACCAAGATCCGGTTCATGAAATTCATCATGGACGAGATCTTCCCGGGCGGTGACCTGCCCCAGGCCAAGGGCGTCGTCGAGCACGCCGAGCGCGCCGGCTTCAGCCTCGACCGTTACCAGCCGCTGCGCCTGCACTACGCCCGCACGCTCGACACCTGGTCGGCCGCCCTGGAGGCGCGCAGGGACGAGGCCATCGCGATCCAGTCCGAAGAGGTCTACGACCGGTACATGAAGTACCTGACCGGATGCGCGGACCTGTTCCGCGAGGGGTACACCGACGTAGCGCAGTTCACCCTCACAAAGAGCTGACTTCGCACCTGACCATCAGGCCGAAAGCCGTTCCGGCGCAGGGGTTTCGGTCGTCACGCCGGTGCGCGCGCCGTGGCGGCGAAGGCCATCGCTGACGTCGTCGAGCGCGAGTCCCGCGGGTTCGCGTACCAAGACGGTGGTGGCGATACCCGCCGCGTAGCAGCAAAACCCCAACAGGGTCACCGCTCGTAACCCGGCTCCGCTGAGCAGGAGCGGCACGAACAGCGCACCCAGGAACGCCCCGACCTTCGCGATGGCGGAGGAAAGGCCGTGGAACGTGCTGCGCACCGCGGTGGGATAGGACTCCGCGGCGAGAAGCATGGTGGTGTAGTTGGGTCCGAAGGCGACCCCGAACAACGACATGCCGAACACGATCGCGAACGGCACTACCGAGGCGCTGATGATCGGGAAGGCCGTTATCAGCAGCATTGCCAGCGCGCAGATGCCAAACCCGAGCCCTTGCAACGTGCGTCGTGGCACCCGGTCGAGCACCAGCAGGCCCGCGATCGCGCCGCCGAGGCCGAAACAGATGACGAGCACCGCGTTCAGGGCGATGTTGGACAGCACACTGCCGTGGGGCGTGATGTGCTTGATGAGCAGTGGTTGGCTGACGTAGCTGCCATAGACGGCGACGTTGAAGAAGAACCAGCTACCCGCGGTGCCCAACAGGACCGTGAGGAGCTTGCGGTTGGACAGTCCGATCTTGGCGGCGGGCGTCGCGCCGACGGCAGGTGAGGTGAATGTCGCGCGCGATCGAGCAAATGCCGCAAAGTCTTTCAGCGCCTGCTGCTCGTCGCCACGCTCGGCCGTCCAGCGCGGTGACTCGGGCATGTGGCGACGCTGATACAGCACCAGCAGGGACGGGATGACGCCGATCCCCAGTATCAGTCGCCAGGCGATGTGGTCGGGCACGCCGATGGCCAGCACGAGCAGGCTGACCAGATATGCCGCGACTTGGCCGAACACGTAGAAGATGAAGGTCAGGCCGACCAGCTGACCGCGGTTTCGCCGATTGGCGTATTCGGCCATGATGACGCCGCTGGCGGGATAGTCGCCCCCGATGCCGATTCCGAGTATCAGCCGCGCGACGAGCAGGATGGTGAAGTTGGGAGCGAACGCGGAGAGCAGCGCCCCGATGATCATCAGGACCGCTTCCAAGCCGTAGACGCGGCGGCGGCCGAGCATGTCGCCGAGGCGACCGAAGGCTATGGCGCCCAACGCGACTGCGAGCAGTGTCGAACTCGTCAGCATCGAAATCTGCCCGCCGGTGAGGTGGAACTGCGGGGTGGCGAGCAGGGTGACGGTGCCGATCACGTTGAGATCGTATGAGTCCGTGAAGAATCCGGCTCCCGCGGTCGCCGCGGCCTTGAAGTGGAATATGTCGAGCTTCGCGTCGTCGATCGACTTGGCGACGCCGGCATGGGCCGATGCGGAGGGCATGGCGTCGCGCCGCGGTCCGGGACTTGTCATGATAAGTACCGTCCACCACACGCTAGACGCAAGTCAACGACGTACCGCCATTTATGTCGATGTTCAATATTCGTTAACCTCAAGGATATTCAGTGGCCAGCGGGTCGATGACCGTTCCGACGACATGTATAGTCAAGTGCATGGCAATGGCGCTGCACGAGATGATCGCCGACAGCCTGCGGGAGCAGATCCGGGTCGGAGACCTGCCCGTGGGTTCCGAGCTTCCGTCGGAATCCCAACTCTGTGACCGCTGGAAAGCGTCACGCGGACCTGTCCGCCAGGCGCTGGCCGCCTTGCGTGCCGAGGGCGTCATCGCCGGCGGCCGCGGGAAACGGCCCGTCGTCTGTACGGCGTCGGTGGGCCAACCGTTCGACACGCTGCTGTCCTATTCCGCGTGGGCCCATTCGATTGGGCGCACGCCCGGACAGCGCACGCTCGAATTGGCTTGGCGCCGAGCCGACGAACACGCGGCCTCGGTACTGCATCTCGACGAGGGAGCCCCGGTCGTGCAGATGTTGCGGTTGCGCTACCTCGACGGCGAGCCCGCGATGCTGGAACGCGCGACCTTCGTCGAGCACGTCGGTCGCCGGTTGTTCGACTTCGATTGCGACTCGGGGTCGCTGTGGGCCTACCTGCTGTCGCAGGGAGTGCGGTTCTCGACCGCCTCGCACGTCATCGACGCGGTCGCGGCCGACCGGATCGATGCGACGTATCTCGTTGTGACGCAGGGTGATCCGTTACTGCGCCAGCAACGGAGTACCCGGGGCGCCGATGGTGAGGTCATCGAGTACCACGACGACCGCTATCTGCCGGGCATGGTCAGCTTCACGCTGGAGAACACCTTGGACGCGCGCTGCGCCCTGAGCCGAAACGCCAGGCCGGGAACGGAGGTCGACGCCCGATGACCACCCGGGTCGAACTGGCCGTGTTGGACATGGCCGGCACCACCATCGACGAGGGCCAGCAGGTCTACCGGGTCCTCGCCGAAACGGCGAACGCCTACGGAGCGTCGCCGTCCGAGGCTGACATCGCACGCTGGCACGGGGCGGCAAAGCACGAGGCGCTGCGGGCGCTGCTCACCCCATCAGGTGGCGCCCCGCCGAACGCGGACCTGTTGGATGCCGTCGTCGCTGACTTCCGGGCCCGGCTGACGTCCGCCTACGCGGCCTCTCCGCCGCGCCCGCTGCCCGGCATCACCGACGCGATGGCCGCGCTGCGATCCGAAGGTATCCGGATCGCTCTCACCACCGGGTTCGACCGTGACATCGTCGATTCGTTGTTAGCCGCTCTGGGCTGGGAAGGCGAGTCGACGGTGGACGCGGTCGTGTGTGGCAGCGACGTCGCGGCCGGACGCCCGGCGCCCTTCATGATCTTTCGGGCCATGGAGAAGCTCGGTGTCACCGACGTGTCCCGGGTACTCGTCGCCGGCGACACCCCGCGCGACCTACAAGCCGGAACCAACTCGGGTGCGGCGCTTGTCGTCGGCGTCCTGTCGGGGGCCGACGACGCCGTCGAGCTCGGCAGGTATCGACACACCCATCTGCTCGCGTCCGTGGCCGACCTGCCCGCGCTCCTCGAGGCCAGCAACCTGGCGGCCGGCCCCTCGTGACGCAGCCGATGCCGGTCGCGCACACGCTGGCAGCCGTGTGGCGTGGCGGCCCCGACGTCTCGGTGGAATCGGTGCCCGTTCCGCCGTTACGGCCGGGGGATGTGTTGGTGCGAGTCCGGCTCGCCACAGTGTGCGGCAGCGACAGGCACACCGTGGGTGGGCGGCGCCGCCAGCCGTGCCCGTCGATCCTGGGTCACGAGGCCGTCGGTGAGATCGTGGCGCTGGGCGGCGGCCGGCCCGCGGCCGTAGACGGCCGGGCTTTGCGCGTTGGTCAACGCGTCATCTGGTGCGTGACGCTGCCCTGCGGCACCTGCGACCGGTGTCGCGCGGGCGTCACGGCGAAGTGCCGCGTCGTGCGCAAGGCCGGCCATGAGGCACTGGACTCCGAATGGGGACTGTCCGGCGGCTACGCCCAGCACGTTTTCCTTCCCCGCGGTTTGCCCATCGCGGTGGTCGACGACGACCTCATCGACGCCGTCGCCGCACCGGCGGCCTGTGCGACGGCCACGGTCATGTCCGTGATCGAACGCGCGGGAGACCTGAACGGGCGACGGGTGCTCGTGCTCGGCGCCGGCATGCTCGGTCTGACCGCGGTCGCCGCGGCCGGAATCGGTGGCGCCGCGGCGGTGACCGCCGTCGATCCGGACGTGGTCAGAAGGCAACTGGCGCGCAGATTCGGCGCCGGCGATGCGCGAGGTTCGGCATCCGGAGCCGGCACGTGCGACGTGTTGCTGGACTTGGCCGGCTTGCCGGCAGCGCTGGAAGGCGGGTTGGCCGCTCTCGACGTCCAAGGGATAGCCGTGCTGGCGGGTTCGGTCGCGCCGAACGCGCCCGTGGCGGTGGACGCCGAATCGGTGGTGCGCCGCCAACTGTCCATCCTGGGTGTGCACAACTACGAACCGCGGCACCTGACCGCGGCGCTGAGCTTCTTGCGGCGCACGCGCGAGCGTTTCCCGTGGCCCGAATTGGTCGCCGGCCCGGGGTCGCTTGCCGAGGTCGGCGCGTTGTTGACCGCACCCGCGGGACCTGCGCCGCGGTATGCGATAGCCCCGTAACACCGCCGGTGGCAGCACAGCCGGGTTTACCGCACCACAGCCGCGGGTAATTTCCCCGGCAACAACCTGATTCGGTGGGCGCCGATGTCCTTTGGTGCAGCGCCGCTGGAAGGACTGACCGTGAGCGCCAAACACCGCATGCCGGAGCCACCGGAGCAAAAGCCGACGCCGACCGACCGTGGTCGGCGACGCGGGCTTTCCGGCGCCGCGACGATGTGCGAAATCGTCTCCACTTCGCTGTTGGGCGCCGCGTGCCTGATGGCGCTGGTGCTCAACGCAGGCCACCCCGAGAAGCGCGCCGTTGCCGCCAATCTCGAGCCGCCGGCCGTCTCGCAGCCGGTGAGCCAGGAAGGAACCGTGGTGGCCGTGTCGGCGGACTCGGTGACCATGCGCGGCGCCGACGGGCACGTGCAGACGTATGGCTTCACCCCGAACACGACCGTCGTCAATCACGGTAACCGCCAACCCATCACGGCCGCACCGCGTTTCACGGTCAACGACAAAGTCGTTGTGGTCGGGACAATCGAGGGAGGCAAGGCCCTGGCCACCGCCGTGGCCTACCGCGGTGCAGGGCATGGCGAGGCCCCGCCGATGGATTACGGTGACGGCCAAGCGCTTCCGTCCGGCGCCGCCTGATCACACCGCGGCGCTAGTCTGGTGGCGACCCGGACATAGGAGGCGCCGTGAGCGGGCACGAAGCGAAGATGATCATCTTGTCGACTGACGACCTCGACGCGTCGATTCGGTTCTACAGCGAAACCCTTGGCATGCCGCTGAAGTTTCGCGACGGCGCGCACTTCGCGGCCCTCGACGCGGGCCCGGTCACGCTGGCGCTGGCGACCGCGGTGGACCATCCCATCCCCGGGCAGGTCGTGGTCGGCATCAAGACCGCGGACGTCGACGCCGCGGCCAAGGCCGTCGAGGCCAGCGGTGGCGGCATCGCGCACGGCCCCTACGACGACGCCCACGAACGACGGGCCGTGGTCTATGACAACAAGGGCAACGGCCTGGTCTTCTACAAACCACTGACCAAGTAGCCGCGCTTTTGCCGAGAGTGCCTCTGCGGCACTACTTTCCGGTGCGTTCGCGGTGCTTGCAGCCCGGCCAGCAGCACGGCCGGCGCTTGCCCTCCTCCAGCTCCTCCTGGGTCCGGCGGATGCGGCGCTCCCGAGTTGCCTGCTGCTTGGCATCCTCGACCCAACAGATGAACTCGTTTCGGGCCAACGGCGTGATGTCGCGCCAGGCGCCAAGCGCGGTGGCGTTGCCGATCAACGCGTCGCGCAGATCCGCGGGCAATTTGTGCACCACCCCGCCGGGCACCCGCTGGCCGCTCATCGATCCGCCAAATGCGCGCTGTCATCGTTTAATTCGTCGCGGCGCAACGTCATCGGGGTGATGGCGGGAACGTCGCCGCCCGCGACCACGGCGCGGGTGATCGGGGTGAGCGCTGAGAACAGCGTCTCCACCTCGTCGTCGCTGAGCGGGTCGAGCGCGGACAGGGCCAGCGTGTCGGTCATCAATTCGATGTGGTCCTTCAGTTGACGCCCGGCCGGGGTCAGCGCTCCGCCGTCGTCGAGCAGCCCCCGCTCGGCGAGTCGTTGCTCGTGGTGACGCCAGGATGCCTCGTCGTAGTCACGGGTGCGGGCGAGGTAGTCGCGAGACACGTTGCCGGCCGCGGCATGTAGGACGTTCGATTCGCGCCCGGAGATGCCGGCCGCGGCGAGCACGGCCACGTGGGCGTCGCCGCGGTGCTCGCGCAACAGCGTGGTGGCGTGCCACAGCGCCGACAATGGATCGTCCGGCCAGGGCAATGCCAGATTCGCCGCGAACAGGGGACGCCCATCCAGGGGCGCGTGGCGGGCCGCCTTGCCCGCCAGTTCGGCTGCGACGCGGACGTTTTCGTCGGCGCCGAGTCCGTAGCGGCGTAACGCCGCCACCGCGGATTCGTGCCTGGCCTGCAACGCGGCCTGCGGGCCCGCGATCTCCCACGCCGCCGGCAGTGCCTTGGCGACCCGTTCGGGGGCGAAATTGTAGAAGATCGCCGTGACCAACTCCCGGGTCGCGGCGCCCAGCGGCGCCGAGCGGGCCGCGAAATAGCCCATCCAAAAACCCCGATAACCGAGCGCGTCCAACGCCGCCCGCGCTTCGGGCGCGAAATACGTCACCGCGTGCACCGGTTCGTAGCGATCGAAGAAGCGTCGGGCCAGCACCGGTTGTCTTCGCATGCTCGCAGTTAACCACTGGCGCCGGCCCCGACCAAGCACGGATCTGCGCGGCGTGAAAACGCCTCAGCCTAGGCTCGAGGCGTGACCATCCCCTACGACCGGCCCCTGCGCGAGCGGATCCGGAACAATCTGGCCGGCCATAGCCGCCGCGCGGTGACCGACCCGACGAAGCGGCACGCGGCCGTCGCGGTGGTGCTCGTCGACTCCGAGGTGGGGGAGGACCGGGTGGACCCGGTGGCGGTGGACGATTGGAATGCCGGTCGCCCGTTGCCCGCGGCCCACCTGGACGGCCGCATGGTCGATGTCTCCGGCGGCGCCGCTTTTCTGCTGTGCCGCAGGGCCTCTCGTCTCAGCACGCACGCGGCACAGTGGGCTCTGCCCGGCGGCCGCCTCGACCCTGGCGAGACCGTGGTCGATGCGGCGCTGCGCGAACTGCGCGAGGAGGTCGGCGTCGAGCTGTCCGATTCGACGGTCCTGGGCCTGCTCGACGACTACCCCACCCGATCCGGATACGTGATCACGCCGGTGGTGCTCTGGGGAGGCGGGCGGCTCGAGCTACATCCCGCGCCCGACGAGGTGGTGGCGGTCTACCGGGTGGGGTTGCACCAACTGCAGCGCGACGACTCGCCGCGGTTCATCACCATCCCGGAGAGCCCACGGCCGGTCGTGCAGATCCCGCTGGGCAACGACCTCATCCACGCACCGACGGGCGCCGTGCTGCTGCAGCTGCGGTGGCTGGGCCTGGAGGGGCGGGGTGATCCGGTCGACGGGTTGGAACAACCGGTGTTTGCGTGGAAGTAGTTACAGCGCAACCTCTTCGAGAGGCGCCTGGGCGATGAGCGGCCGGCTCGGGATGCTCTCGCGGAGAACGGGGGCCACTTCGGACTGGAACAGCTCGAGGCTGCGGCGCTGTTGGTCGCGCGTCACCCCGTCGGCATCGGCGGACAGATGCATCACCTCGTGCCCGAGTTCCCGGTGGTAGCGCCCGACCTTGTCAATCACCTGCGCGGGACTGCCCACCAACGCCGAGCTTCGCTCGACGAAGTCTTCGATCGACTCGAACACCACGGGAAGGCCGGTGCGGCGCGCGAACGCCAGACGCGCCTCGAACATCGGCCGGTAGGTCGCCACGGCGTCCTGTGAGTTCCGGGTGATGTAGAACCCGGCGGTTCCCGCGCCGACGAGGGCGTCCTCGGGCCGGTGGCCGTAGAACTCCCACCGCTGCCGGTAGTGACGAACCAGCTCGGCGTACGGCTCGATGGGATTGCTGACATTGGCGGAGAAGATCGGATCGCCGTGGCGCGCCGCGAGATCGACGGAATCCTTACTCGTCGCGCTGCCGTGCCAGATCCGGATGCGGCGCTGCAACGGGCGGGGAAGTGCCTTGGCGTTGACGAGTGGCGGACGGAACCGCCCCGACCACGTCACGTTCTCACTGTCCCACAGCAGGCGAAACAGCTCGTAGCCTTCGCGATTGCGGTCCCACTGATCCTCGGGGGTCACGTGGAACAGTTCGGCCTGCGCCGCTCCGTTGCCCTTTCCGATGATCAGTTCGAGCCGCCCACCGGACAGATTGTCCAGCGTCGAGTAATCCTCGAAGGCGCGCACCGGATCCAGCAGGCTCAGCGTGGTAACCCCGGTGAACAAGGCGATCTTCGAGGTGCGCGCCGCGATGTTGCTGAGCACCACCGGTGGGGAGGACGAGATGAACGGGTCTTCGTGACGCTCACCGACAGCGAAGCCGTCGAACCCGAGTTCCTCGGCGAGCACGGCTTTGTCGAGGACATCACGCAGCCGATCGGCCGGGCTCGACTTCGACCCGGAGACCAGGTCCGGCACATGGGTGATGAGTGTGATCAGCAGAAATCTCACGTCCAACCCTCTCGGCATCCTCGGCGCCCAACCGCGATCGACTCGGCCGACGACCGGCCGCACCGGCGCGTGGGCGTCGCCACCCCGAGGTAAACGCCGTCGCCGAGCCTCCCATTCCCTATCGCAGCGGCGGCCCGCTACGCCGCCCCGCGCCTGCGTCCGCTACGGCCTCGGGTGTGATGCGGTAGCGGCCGCATCGGCGCAGTCGGATCGAAACCATGCGGCGGCGCCGCATTATCGTGGATCCGGCGCACCGAACAGCGAGCCGGCCAATTCGCCCAGCGACGTGCCCGAGACGTCCCACGCGCCGGTGGACTCGACCGGTGATTCCCGCCCCGGGCCGTATTCGTCGGGCCGCGCGACGTAACCGGTCGCC